>JALWRB010000187.1 GCA_027077875.1 Candidatus Heimdallarchaeota archaeon | reverse complement strand
GATCAACGTTCCGAATCCTGAAGCCCATCATATCAACTTTGGATTAACTTCAGATAAATGTTACCCTGTTTTTGACATCCTTGAACTAACCAGTTCTCTTAGATAGAATAATTCCTCAAAGATGGTACATCATTAGGATGAATTTTGTGATTGTATCTTCCTAGCAGATCCTTCTTCGGTCTCTGGAACGTAATCCATCTGGAAGTAGAGGACGATCATCACGATGTCGTGGATCAGGATTGGAATTATCATGGGCACATAATTTTTGGCTACCCTGTTGTCAATGAACATGACATTAGAAGCAAAATAAGCCACCCCTAATATAATAATTCGATCCATGATATATCTCATAACCTCGGATGAGTCAATCCTCAAAGCAATCTTTTTCAAATCTCGAAAATCGCTAAGGCAGACATCCCTCGTCTCATTTCTCACTCTGAAGTAGTAGAATGCTAGGAGAGGGATTGCCAGACTAATAACCCAGTACCTCATAGGGGTCACAAGCAAGATAAGTATGATATTGGATATCAAAATTGTATATGACCTATTGTAAAAATATTTAAATTTTCCTCTATTCGCGATGCTTGTTAATCTGATACCTAAATAAAATATATAAAGAATAAAACCAATACGTAAAAAAGTAACATCCTGCCCATCAATGAATAGGGAGGAAATAAAAGACAGAATATACGTACATATAATATAATTACTAAACGTGCTCATCGAGTTTCTCATTACTGCATCCCTCCGCTTAGGTTGAAGAACACAAACACGAGAATGAAATGCATGATTAATAGCATCCTCATGAAATTTTCATATTCTTCCATCTTCAGAGCATCAGTCACCAAGCTCGCACCCCCGGACATCACGGCCTTGGCACCTGTCACACCGAGGACGATTCCAAGACTTGCAAAGAATGAGCCGAAGTACCACATAGCGATCTCAAGACCAGATACCGTCTCGAAAGGGTTCAGATAGCTTCTCGCTTGATTAGCTCTGTATACCAATGCGTTTGCAAGGAAGAGATATACAAATAACTCAAATTCCCTTGAAAAGAAAAGGTTTGCATCAAGTGAGAGTGCAATGAAATATGTGAATTGGACATGAGATGAGCCTAGGAGGATGTGGAGCGAATCAACAGCCCGAATCCTGAAGCCCATTAGGTCATCTGCATTGAATTCACTCATAAAGATTTCGAGAGCATAAGTCTCTACTTGCCACTTTAAGAAATTATCAATCCAGAATTAATCTATTATGATATCAGAAGACTCTCAATAATAGTTGATCTGATACTCCTACAACAGCCAGTATGTCCCAAATCCCTGATAGAACAGTCTGGAGGCCAATATAAGATAAAAGAAACTGCTTAGTAGACTGATTTTGATACGAGACCTATATCTAAGAATTATCATGAGGGTGAGAAGATTGAGAAATTCCAAGCAGAGAAATAGATATCCGATATATGGGATTTTGTATAATATCACATAGACAAAAGTTAGGAACATATTTGATAAAATCGTGTCCATATAAACCCCATCAGATTCTCCACCAGACCTGTAGAATCGTATGGCTGATGTTAGATTGTTCCAAGGAATGATCATGATTGGAGTCGTCACAAAAAAGATAAACACTGCGGACCAGTCCAAGATTTCATTGGTATATAGTATCAAGTCATTTGGATATATTGTTTCGAGCCACCGAAGGAAAGTTAGAAACAATATACTATAGCTAGTGATAATCCAGTACTTCCCCTTCATGATAGGTGGGGTTATGTCCTCAGATGAAGGTAATTGCATTTATTTTTCCTCCAGTGAGTATAAAGAGAACTGCAAAAGTAACTATCGAAACAGAAAGAAAGATTTTGTAAGCATCCAAGCTAGGTGTCTCTTTTTCCGTAGTATCCGCATTTTTTAGAGCTAGAAGAGTACCCAGTTGTATGGTTATCCCTAAAATGACGAAATGGTTGACCTCATTAGTGATCCCTCCATCATCAGTACCAGTCAACCATGGTATTATTCCAGTCACTAACCCCATCATTATTCCTGCAAGAATGTTCATAGGGTTTCCCCCTTTCATAATATCAAGGATAAAAATGGAAATTCCGCTTACTGTTAACAACCCCCCAATCACCCGGTTCCACTCGTACATAGTGGAGTACGGAGGTTCTTCACCATTCATAGTCTTAGATATGTGCATGGCAAATACTAACAACATTCCCCATATCCCAACTGTAGCCCTCGCTATGACCAGTGGCCAGACGGTTAGACCAGATGCTCCCTGTGCTTTGGCTGCGATGATCAAAAAAGCCGAGAGTAAACTCATCGAGAAGTAGAGAAGCATAACACTTTTTAAAGTCATGGACAGTCCCAGCGTCTCGACTCCGAATGGGTCGAAGACATATATACTGCTACCATTTGCGGTGAAGTCGAGGGTGTACCGCCCTTGGACAATCTCGAGAACGACGGTCTGCTCGAAGACGCTGATCGTCATGACCTCACCGTCCCTCCAGAAGGTACCCGCCATGTTGCGGGGCAAAAAACGAGAAGATCGCGGTGAACGCCTCAACCAAACTCACCCCCATGGATGTAAGAATTGTGCGGATGACGGTGTCAACGATGAACTGCCCTACGTTCTTGATGTCGTCCCAAGCTTTGCTCAGTCCATCCTTCACTGTCTGCAGGGTAGTCGTGACACTGGTGAACACTTCCGCGACGTCATCCGCTAGAGTATGACTACCCATGATCACCTGCCAGAGAGCGTGTATCCAGCGGTTATTCAAAATTTTTTCTGGGTTGATACGAAGTGACAAGAATAAGGGATCTATCTCTCGAACTCTGAGGTTCCCATTGAATGATCTTACAAATTAAATGAGATAAAAGTTACTTGTATCTCTTGATTTATTCGCTTGAATCTTTTCAATCTTTCTTGATTCTACTGACCTCTTATTAATCACAAAACGAGATACAATCAGTTAGTAGATCAGGAGTTGGCTCTGACTCACCTTGTTGATTTAATTCAAGGTACAGATGACCAAAGAAGGAAAATCAACACAATCATGATATAAACTAAGTGAGAAGTGGTTAGAGCAACTGGACATTTAATCCAATTTATATGACCCTACATTGGAATGTGTTTCATTTGCCCTACTAAACTCTATTCGTTCGAGACCATTTGTAGTCATTATGGATTAGATTACAAGAATACTATGGGCAATCCTTCATTCGTTCTTAATATCTTTGTTCCTCAGTCGACGTTTCAGCATTGTCCAATTGCTCTCATTTGTACTGAAGTTAAACATAGCGAAGCCCGTGAAAAGACCCAGAGCAAATGGAAGAATGAATGTTTGGCTAAGAGCCACAATAACTAAAATATAGACAACAAGCAATCCCAGTAGATTTTGATTGTGTCGTCTAAGTATTTTCTCCTCATAATAACGAACTTCTACGAATAAGGAGACCGCATAGAGAGCGGGAGGGATGATGGAGTACAACAGGACCAAGATAAAACTACTCTGCTCGTACCTCCTGGACAGGAAATATGGTAATTCCCCCAAAGAAAATGCAAGTAAAGTGGTGATCTCAATGAAGTACCCTAAGTACCCTGCCAACTTCTTCATTGGGAGAATACACCCTCCATGAATGCAGAAATTGCAGTCTGAACGATCACAAACACTGCAATAATCGATGAAATTACAACTGATGGTAGGCCCAAGGAAGCAAGGATAGTTAAGATGACAAAATATGACATTATCATCGTCCAAATATCTTCTGGTAAATCCACCGCTGAGAATATCCATACATCCATTATCACCGTGAGTATTGGTAACCACGAATTGTCATATGGATTGGAAAAGCCTTTGTTTGAAACTGCACTATTCCTAGCATTTTCGACTGATGGAGGGGACATGGGATTTTGCCGTCTATTATAAAGGCTTGAGAAAATTAGAAGCAACAAAAGGTACATATCTTTCATCCCTCCGAAGAAACCGGTAATTAGATCACTGTACTCAGCTCGATCTGATTCTTTGGTTAGTAAATTATACTCTACCCTTGAAGTATATAGTTGCAAAATTATGTTCAAAAAGTGAGAAAGGATTGTTGTAATAAAGGTTATCACACCCACTCCGAAATAGACTAAAGGAATGGAAATAACTGATCCAATCACCGCAAATAATAAGGTTACCATGATTTCTCTAATTACATGAAGTGCGGAGTCCCTTCCTAATCTAAGAGTTTCGACCTGATGTTGGAGGATAGAGATAGTTGGGAAAATAAATTTAATATTATCACCAACAGAAAATACGATATCATCCCCCAGTGGGATTATTTGTACGAAGATTGAATTACTACCATTCTGTAAAAATATTCTTCCGTCTAACTCCGAGGAAGAAAATCCAAGCATTTCTGCAAAAATCATAAAAACAGAGGATACTAAGAACTTAGATTCTCGAATTAGAGACCTAGAAATACTTTCAAAAAATACCTTACTCAAGTATTTAAATGCCCCAGAAATACCATCCCATGCATCACTCAGCCCGTCCTTCACCGCCTGCACAGCAGAGGTCACCCCTGCGAAGATGCCAGCCACCACGTCCGCCAGGGTCTGCTCTCCCATTATTGCGTCCCAGAGTGCGGATACCCAAAAGTTATACGTGATATTGACACAAATTGTGCTCGAAAGGGTATAGAGCAGATCAACGACCCGAATCCTGAAGCCCATTAGTACATCAACTTATTGCGTCTAGATAAACGTTACTTGGATACATCGAACTGGTCAATATCTAAGTTAGCTTCTCTTTGATGATACTCTGTTCTAATTGTTCAATACATAAGAAAATATGATACCTCCAAATCGATATTTGCAAATATGGTAGTTCGATATAAGTGAAATATGTCATTTTGTCCATATTTCAGAAATGTATGATAATTATTCTAAATCTTGTTCTATCACGTCCTTGGTCAATGATCCATTAGATGGGTCTTCAGGACTAGTTAGTTCATGATTAGTAATTTCTTTATTTATGAAATATATATAAATGACAACATGTGCAGTGAAAATAGTAAATCGCTGTGACAGTACCGCGCCTAATATTCTAGGCAAGAAACTCAAATCGAGGGTGAGAAGGAGGTTGGAAATATCCGTGAAGAACAACGAGTAGATAAATACGTTGCAGATCCATATCAGAATCACCTGAAAGAAATGATACCAGAATCTCCCTCTCTGCTCCTCTTTGGTCGGTTTATAGAAACTGAGTGAGATTGAATTTAACAAAAACAAATTTCTTTTGATTTGGTTGTTAAATGCTGATTCTGGAATGAGGGACTCAATCCAGTAGAGGACAATCAATGTGAGAATGAATTTTATCCAGTGTCTTCTGTTCATAGTCTTTCCCTCAGGTCATAGTAGAGAATCGAATAGTACATCCCGAGTCCGAAGTGAAGAAGTGCAATGAGCGCAATAACCGGGGAGTATGCTACTGTATTGTAGGATCCTCTCTTCTGGGACGGTGAGGATACCCCCGTGTACGCTGCTACATCTCCAAATGCTACCTCTCCGAGCATCACGAATATCACAGGGAATAACCATGCAATCATCGTCGTGTAGAATGTCGTGATGTTGAACTGTGAGATAGTTTCTACTGGTTCTATGATTAGCCCACTATACAGTCTATTCATGTTAACTACATCCCCAATCGCAGTATTCGGGAATGTACTCTGCTGAAATAGTAAGCTTCCGGATATTAACGCAACCAATGGGTTTGCTTCGTATATTTTCTCAGCAATAGTCGCAAGCACTCTCCCATATCTTGAGAATTTCCCCAACGGGGTGGTCTTCGCGTTGAACTTGAAGCCCTTTCCATGAATCAGTATCATCTTCGCTACAAGATTTACAAGTAGTTCCAGACCGAATACCATGTGGAAATTGGCCATGCGGTTGAGCTGGAGCAATTTGTCCGAGTCGTCCGCCAGAGAACTGATCATGGTCAACTCGATGACCATCGCCAGTATCTTGGCCGCAAGAGCAATCCCCGTGGCCGTGGCGTAATTCTGCGGAGTCACGGGTGATATCCTGCTCAATGTAGCCATTGCCACAATGTGGGCAATGAGCTGAGCCACCAAGAATGTAGTTGTGTCTTGATCGATCTTCTTGAGCCCCAAGGTATCGGTCTCGAAATTCATCTCCATGAAAAGATCAAATGCTTATCCGCGTCCTGCCATCGAGGAGGAGCGATATCCCATTCTCGGAGCTGGTAATGGAGAAGGACCTCTCGAAATTCCCCCTGGTAATTGTTCGAGAGCTGCCAACCGTGTAACTGACCAAGGGATCCAGCCCCGCGATAACAGAGAAGATGAGATCGAGCGCGCTCTGCATCATGCCCCGTATGCCAGCGTTGAGGACCGTGAAGAT
>JALWRB010000186.1 GCA_027077875.1 Candidatus Heimdallarchaeota archaeon | reverse complement strand
CTCTTTGATCCTGTAAATGCTGAATTCACTGTTCTTGAGAGCGTCAACCAGTCTGTGAATATCCACAGTCCGGACGAATGGGAGATCTGTTGGCACTATGATAAGATTGTCGCTTGTCGCTAGCTCTGCAGAATGCTTGATGGCAACAGCGGGTCCTCCTCTCACTCGGTCAATGGACAGGTTTATTCGATCACTATCTAAGTGCTCCCTCACCATCTGCGCCTTCTTTTCTGTGTCGACGCTGACTATTATCTGATCTGCGATATCTAATAGAGTGTTCATAACTCTCTGAATGAATGTTCGACCTTCTACCTCAAAGAAGGTCTTGTCAGAACCGAATCGTGAGGACTCTCCTCCTGCCAATATGATCGCAGATACAGCCATATCTTCAACTTCTTTTACAATATTAAGATTATTTGTATGTAATTCAATCGCAACTGAATTAATCTTCATCGTCTGCTGTTACCTGTGACTTCTGTAAAATGGAGAGGATTTGCATCCACGACAAGGTTGGAGGAAGCGACACGGATTTTCATGGAGAAGGCTAGATTCGAACCCGAACCTGAGGTCATTCCTGTTGAAGAAGCCCATAGGCGTAAACTTGTTGAAGATGTCAGCTCTCCTTTGGACCTCCCTGGATTCAGACGATCTGCAATGGATGGCTACGCAGTAGTAGCGAGTGATACCCACGGAGCCAGTGACACCTCTCCCAAGACACTTAGGCTTGTGGGTAGTTCTGACATCGGGGAAACTATTGTCAAGTCTATCAGTGAAGGAGAATGTATGAAGATCCTGACAGGTGCTCCAGTTCCCGAAGGTGCAGATGCGGTCGTCAAGGTGGAGGACACAGATCAGCTGGAAGAAGGTTTCATCGAAGTATACAGCCCAGTTGTCAGTGGAAGGAATGTCGCGGAGAAAGATGAGGATGTCAAACAAGGAACACTTATTTTCAAAGCAGGTCGCATTCTCAGTCTCATGGATATCTCTCTCTTGATCTCCATGGGAATCACTGAAGTGAATGTCTACAGGAGGCCCCGTGTTGCAGTGGTCTCCACGGGTAACGAACTCGTTCCTGCATCACAGAAATTAGGCATAGGTCAGGTTTACGACAGCAACCGTCCGGCCATTGCTCTTTGGGCTAAGTGTCTCGGAGCAAAGGTGGTAACCAGCACGTCTTGTGAGGACGACCCTGATACCATCATGGATACATTAGCGAGGATAATCCCACATACCGACTTCATTATTACTACTGGTGGAACCTCTGTGGGAACAAAGGACTATATGGAGGAGGTTGTATCAGTCATGGGGGAAATCTGGGTTCACGGAATCTCCATAAGGCCCGGTAAACCGGTAATACTGGGTAAGATCAGGGAAGGCAATAGCGAGGTGCCCATCCTCGCACTTCCTGGTTACCCACTTGCCGCGTTCCTAAACTTTGAGAATTTCGGACAAGAGATACTTGCTCGTTGGACAGGATTCAGGAATCCACGATCATACACTGATGTTATCCTAAATCAGACCATACCCTCAAATCCTGGGATCAGGGATTTTGTCCGTCTCAAAAAGTGTGGTGAGTCAGAAGATGGAACGCCAATCGTCGACCTGATACGTATCACAGGAGCTGGAATTCTCAGCTCACTGGTTCTCGCGGACTATCTTCTAGAGGTCCCTGAGGACGTTGAAGGTTATCCAAAGGGATCAACTGTGAAGGTTCGAGTCCTTGATTACACGAGGTTGTGAGGATTATGTCAGAGAGAAAAGTTTTCAGGTCACTTATCGATCCAGAAGAGGCATGGAAGATCTTTACATCTCAGATCAAAACCAATATTGCAGAGACAGAGGCTGTTGGGATCTACAACGCTCTGAACAGGGTACTTGCTGACGACCTCTTTTCCCCAATCAGTGTACCTCCTTTCGATAGGGTCCTCATGGATGGCTACGCTGTCAATTCCAAAGAGATCGAAACCGCCATGGAGAACAACGGAATAAGATTAAAAGTAATCGGTGGGATAAAGGCAGGACATGTCTTCGATGGTGTTGCATTACCGGGTACATGCGTAGAGGTCTCTACAGGATCTCCTATGCCATTGGGATACGATTCTGTGGTAATGGTGGAATACACCGAAGTAAAGGGTGATGAAGTGGAGATATACCGACCCACGAGTCCTTCGGAGAACATCATGTCCGCAGGTTCAGACATAAGGCGAGGACAGTTGATACTCAGGGCAAGAACAACATTAACTCCAAGGGACTTGGCGATCGTCGCCTCACTCGGGATGGAGACTGTCACTGTTCTGAGAAAACCTAAGATCGGAGTGTTTAGCTCTGGGGACGAGGTTGTGGAGCTCGGAGCGGAATTAGGACCTGGAAAGATCTACGACATTAATGCCACTATGATTCAGGCAAGTGTCCTCGAGAACGGTGGGGATCCGTACTACTTGGGAATTATTCCAGACACCTACGAGGAAATAAATAGTCACCTGAGTGAGGTCTTAGGCAAATACGACCTGATTATCATCTCAGGTGGTACATCTGCGGGTATGGGAGACATGCTCTACAAAGTTATTGAGGACATTGGTAACCCTGGTCTACTCGTTCACGGTCTAAAGGTCAAACCGGGAAAACCTACAATCCTTGGATCATGTAATGGTACCCCAATTATTGGTCTGCCTGGAAATCCTGCATCTGCACTTTCCATCATGCACCTCCTCGTCCTTCGCTACATCAGAACCTTGGCAGGATTGGCCCCTCTACCTCCTGATGCAGAGGTCTCTGCAATCGTTAAGCAGAAAATACGGAGCCCCCCTGGCAGGCACGAGTTCAAACCGGTCAACCTTATTAGAATTAATGGTGAGACCGTTGCCTTTCCTGTTCCTGGAGGAAGCGGGGCAATCACTTCTATCGGTCTCGCTGATGGTTTTGTACAGATACCAGAAGGAGTGGCTTTTATCTCTCCAGGCGAGGAATATAGTATCCGGTTGCTATCGTCCAAGATCCACCTCGTAGATCTTCAGATCATCGGTGAGTATGATGTTCTCTTCAACAGGATTCTGCAAGAATTTACTCACATGTATCCTATATACAGGGTACGATTCGTCTCCACTTCATCTGCAGGGGGTAAGGCATCCCTCAAGAGGGGTGAGTGTCACTTTGCAACCATCGCCAGTTTTGACAATCCTCCTGACAGCGTGATATTTGGGTATAAGAGGTCATTTGGTATCCTCTTCAGGGAGGGCCTTGGAATATCCACCCTCCAAGATGCAGTCAGGTATAGGATGATAAACTACCCCTTGGGTACCAGTCTTCGAGCGATGACTGACAGCTACCTGACCCCAGACGTGGATGGATACAACAACATCACAAAAACAGTCTACTCTGCTCTGGAGTTGATACTTCAGAATCGTGCAGATTTCTGTTTTGGGCTTGAGCGGGATGCTATTGAAGGGATTGAATTTCTCCCGCTAGATAAGCAAATCTTTTCAATCGTTTCAACAGATGACTCAAGCGAACCTGTACTGGCTTTCAAGGACTTTCTGACGAACTATGATCTTCCTTCTAGGATTGAGCGTGGTTATCACATATAATCATCGTCTGTATTCTGAGGCCTATCTTCCTTCTCCTCCAATTTGGTCTCGCTGACCTTTGTCTGTAAACTGTCCTCTGTAGCGGCAGCTGTGTGCTCGAGGATTCCAATCCATGGTGCTAAGTTATACTTCATCTCCTCTTCCTCAAACCCGAATGCAGAGCGTAGCTCACTTGCGAGGATCTTTGACAGGTGAGCTCTGAACTCAATCATGGTGTAGATTGACATGGTCGAGATCTGTAGAAGTAAGTCGAGTTCTCCGGGGATCTCTTTTAGCCCAATGGTGGTATTAACCAGTTCTCGAACGTACTCCCTGATCTTTTCCTCGTATTTCGAGAACTGCTGTCTAAACTGTTTACGTTCGTAGTTCTCTAAAGACTTTATTCTGTACTTGAAATCATTGAGCATCTCGATGACTACCTTATTTCCAGAGGAGAGGTCGGTCTTGTCGATTTTGTCCTCTATCATCAGAATGCTATCATTGAATATCTTCTTCATAGCCAGTATGTCGTTCTCCCCGAAAACTTCTCTCCAATTGTCTATGAGTAGTTCCAAAGTCAGTGCTAACCCATTTCGCTCCATACTTGAAATTGGGAGGAAGAGGTTTTCTCGCTCCTCATCTAAAAGTTTTAAGAAAATTTTGCATTTCTCCTGATCCAACTCATCCATCTGAAGTTTTATCTTGGGAAGAACCAGTGTCGCAACGGGATTCTCCCTCAGGTAGTTTATAGCATCATCGGGAGATGAATCAATAAGTTCTTTCATCTTCTCGATTGTCTCCTCCTTCTCTTTCTGACTTATGACAGTTCCGAACTCTCTTTCCACAAATATGTCTTGACATATTGGGATAAATACTTGTTCCATTACGTGTTATAGATATGTCTATAACTCATCCCGACAGTATTGACAGGATGACAATTCCTGTAGTGGGGATTGATGATGGAGGTTTCAATCTTTGGGAATGGACAGAAGTTCAGATCTACTCGGTCTATATGAGGGGAGGTACACTTGTGGAGAACATTGAGGAGACCTCGCTTCCCATAGATGATGACGATCCCACAACAAAAATAGTTGAGCTCATTCGCCAAGCTCCCCAGCATAAAAATTTGCAATTCATTCTTCACAAAGGTGTCACGATTGGTGGGCTTGGTGTAATAGATCCTTATATTCTCTACTCAGAATTTGGAGTTCCGATTGTCCTTATACAGAACCGCAGAGTTGATATGTCATACCTCAGAAAGACTCTGGTCGAAAAGCATCCTTCTCAACTCTCTGCATTTGACAATCTTCCCCCTCAGAACTACCACCCGGGATATAATCTTTATACGCAATCTGTTGGGACACGCCCTGAAGACATTGAGAAACTTTTGGCAAGCACATGCTTAAACTCAAAGGTGCCTGAAGCGCTAAGGTTAGCCCACATGATTGGTGGGAGCCGTTATAAATACTTGACGAGAAGAGCTAGTAGGTACCGTATGGATTAATAGACTGATGGATGTTATTCATGAATTTCTATTGGGAACTATCTCCCACTTCTTCTTGTCCGAGAAGTAGATGATTCCCCTAGTCTTCAACTTTCTCAATGCCTGTTCAATTTGATTTGGGGTAAATTCCCTACACCTTTCGACGAGGCTGTTGAAATCACCACTTTCCTCAAAAAGCATTCTCACCATCTCCCTCTCGACCTCTTGAGGTTGCTTCTGAATTAGATCCTTGACCCACTCTGGATACATAAGGGGATACTCTAACAGTACCCTGTGTGAATTATTCGAATATTCTGCTTTTTCATAGTGATGTATCCTCTCGAAAACCAGTTGCTGGAGTTCCTTGAGAAACCACATAGGTGCTCCCTTTGTCCTCCCTATTCCCATGAGATTCTGAACTCCAATGATGTTCAGCTCGATCGACCGTTTGGACAATCGCAGACTGAACCAGAAGAGATAGAGCGAGACAGCAACAATTGGTACCGATATTAGTATAGTTAGACCATTGGTAACAAGGATCGGAGGAAGGATGCCTACACCCAACATGACGAGTGCGAAGATCAGTCCTGGATAGTTTATTGGTGCTCTTCTGTACTGCAGTATTGCGATCTGCTCGAGGGATACTGTCTGAATATTCCGAACTCGGAGGATTTTCTCAATTATCCCCTTCTTCTCTATGAATAATCTCTCATTTGTCAGGAATACTATCTCCAATTCTAAGGCGAAATAGACGAGCAGGAAGGGTGGAAGGAGGAGAAGAAGAAAGTATGGGGATAGATAGACAGAGAGCAAGATTCCCACAAGGAAAATTCCAACACTTGAGACCAACATGACTTCGTCGTAGTATATATTCTCAAAAGATGTGATGAATTCCTCTTCTTTGATCATTAGTTCAGCAGCGATATCTTTGACGTCGTACTTCCCGAAGAGGAATGCTGTTACCCTGTTCCTCAAACTCATCTTAATAATGCCTCCTCGACGTGACCTATAAATTCATGTAATCTTTCCATATGGGGGATCCTGACGAGACCAAATCTCCTTTGGATTATTAAGGAATATCTTGGTATTGCTCTAACAATCAAATAGAGTAATTCTGGAATTGTCAATACGAGTATGATGATTCCAGTAGAGAAGATGAACTGCCACCCAAAAACCATAGAATACGTCTTGTAGGTAAGGATTATGATTGTAGAAATCACAATGACGACAGTGCTCGAAAAAATTGCTCCTGTTCTAATTTGAGAATATAATCTGTACTTAAATGAGGTGACATATCTCAGGTTTACCTCTTCGATCTCGTTGAATGGGATGATCCCGAGAGCAATGGCCACGTTTGATGGTAGTGTTTCAA
>JALWRB010000185.1 GCA_027077875.1 Candidatus Heimdallarchaeota archaeon | reverse complement strand
TCTTCTTTCACAATGGAGAAGAGTTTGGCACCACACTCCGAGCATCCATAGAACATCGAAGACGCTATATCATCCGATTCTGCTCCACAGGATTTGCATATCGCCTTAGTCATCATGTGAGTATTGACCGCAGAGATATTTAACGTATTGGTCGAACCCCGTCATACCCGGATGTTTCAAGAGTATTTCAGAGAGTTATATGATAATTGCCACCAACCACCTCTTGATGCTAACATCCATCTCCCGATTCTTCAGCAAAACCAAACAGGCCTCTGTCTGCCTTATCGGTGAGGTCAATACCGGTAAGTCGACATTGGCCAACCGGATCTCTAATGACTTTACGGGGCAGGATATGAGCGCCGTATCAGAGATCGCTCACGAAACAAGGGACATCATAAAACTCGAGCATGTGAACTTCAACACCGACGGCAAGAAGCTTGACCTCACACTAGTGGACACACCTGGTATTGCCACCTCGATTGACTACAAAGAGTTTGTCGGTCAGGGTATTCCAGAGGACCAAGCAATGCAGAGGGCAAAGGAGGCCACCGCTGGGATCATCAAGGCGATCAAGTTCCTCGAGGAGGTAGACGTCGCGGTCGTCATGATGGACGCGACCAAGACCCCATTCGATCAAGTCAGCCTGACACTCATGGGTACCCTTGAGATGAACAAGAAGAAGACCATCATTGTCGCGAACAAGACGGATCTACCTGAAGCAAAGCCAGATCTGATCAAGAGCACCTTCCCACAACACACAGTCATCCCTATATCTGCCCTCAAGGGAGAAGGGATAAACGATCTCTACGCCAGCATTGCGGAGGTGGCATAATGACTATTCAGGGTTATGCCATCGATTTCATCCCCAGCGGTCGATTGGAGAACCTCAGCGACGAGCAGATTGTCGAATTCATCTTCGAGAGAGTTGAGAAAGAGCACGTCCTCATCCTTGAGAATCCCCTGACACCGTCACTGAGGCTGGAGCTCACCGCGCAGGGACTTGTACGGTTTTCCAAGACCTTTATCGGGATTAAGATGCAGTTCATCAACATCAGGACAGAGGTCGGAGGGCTCTTCAGAGGAAAAACCAAGGACAGCACTCTTCTGGTCATTGCGCCCGGGAATGCGCAGATCGATCACTCCGAGCACGGAGACGTCTCCGTGAAATTCCCCGTCGCACAGTCAATCGAGGCCTAGAACCGCACGGACAAGGGTCTCCCTGTTAGGGATCTGGTAACTTTTCTGAAGTGCCTCCATCCACTCATATCGCTGCGCGTCGAGCTGCACAAAAAGGTTGAGTGAATCCACACCTACTAGCCTCTCAAACAGCCGAGGATGTTCGCAGTAGATGGTCTGCAAAATGATATCCTCCATGCTCATCCCCAGCTTCTCGCTGAGGTGGGAAAGTATTCCGACGAGGTCGCCACGGATGTCCACCTTCAAAGCAATCCCTCCACTATGTCCCACAACCGCTTGCTTAGAAGCTCCCCCACAGATCTGAACTTCTGTTTCCGGAGTCGTGCCAACTCACTAGAATCGAG
>JALWRB010000184.1 GCA_027077875.1 Candidatus Heimdallarchaeota archaeon | reverse complement strand
CCCCCTTCCTCATCGCTGCGGTGCTCTACTTCATCGCCACGACCGTATTCTGGATGTACTTCAGGTCTGTCTCAACCGATCGTCCTGTCAACACCGCAGTAGCAGCAGGAAAGTAGTCTATGGCTGATCTCGACTCTCCAACTCCAAGTACGTAGCTCTGTCATTCACAAGGGATCGATCATGGGTGGCCATTATGACTGTGGTTCCATTCTTCTCGGAGTATCTGCATATTAACTGGAATATTTCATTTCCCAGTTGACTGTGGAGGTTGCTGGTCGGTTCATCCAGGAGGAGAACCCTTGGTTCCTTGATTAGGGCGAAAGCGAGATTAGCCCTTCTCATCTGCCCACCACTTATCTGATCTATGTATCGGTTGTGGAGGTCTTCTATCTCCAGTTCCTTCATGAGATTCAACGACTTCCTCAGCCTCTCCTTCCAGTTATATTCCTCGAAAATTGGCATCATAATATTCTCCAGAATAGTCAATTCTGGAGTCAAAAGGTTGTTTTGTGACATGTACCCAACTGACTTTCTGTACTCTTCTGGTCGTTTCTTCAATACATTTCTCAAAAGGTCATCCTCAAAGTATATCTCGCCTGTATCCCACGTCTCAAATCCCAGAAGAATTTGGAGAAGGGTTGATTTCCCCGACCCTGACCTTCCGTAGACGATATAGAGTCCTCCACGTTTGAAAGACACCTTGAGGTTCTTGAAGAGTGGCTCTCTACCCGGAAACCTCTTTTCTATGCCTTCGACTCTCATAATAATGTCATTCATTATTCCTTGTCACCTCCGAAATAAAGTATAACCTTGTCTCCCTCGATCTCTGCATGGATCAGTCGGACGTCTGGTAGGTTCTCCATGAAACTGTCTGGAAGAGTTATTGTCCCCCCCTTTGAGATTAATAGTGGTATACGATGTGTGTGTTCCTCAATTGGAATTTCAACTCCTGCGTTGTACACAGCTGAGATCCTCCCATCAGTCAGTCTGTACGTGACATCTGCATAGTCCTGAACCAACGTGTCGTGGCTTGCGATGACAACTGCCTTCTCCTTGGCAATTTCCGATAAAGTCTCCAGCACTATCCTCGCATTGTCGCTATCAAGATTTCCAGTTGGTTCGTCTGCGATGATCAGATCCGGATTGTTGAGAAGTACAAGCGCGAGTGCAAGCCTCTGGAGTTCACCACCGGACAGAACCCTACACTTTGTCTTCTGTGGGATGTGGTCAAGCCCTACTCGTTTCAAGCTCTCCTCTATTGTTGATTTCCAATCCTTCTTTGGAACATTGAAAGAGTCGAGGAGGAATATGAAGTTATCCCTGACGGATATGTTGAGGAAGAGGTTGTGTTCGGGATATTGTGCGAGATATCCCACACTCTGTCTCCGAAATTCTCTCTTCTCTTCGATCGGGATACTTTTACTATCGTACATGATAGATCCCATGTTAGGCTCTAAGATCCCAGCGATGGTGTTCAGTAAGGTAGTCTTCCCACTCCCGCTATTTCCAACTACACAAACCATTGATCTCCTGTATATTGTGCAGGTTATTCCCTTTAGCACTATGTATTCCTCTCCGGCATCGAGGAAGGATTTGGCCAGTCCTACTATATTTATTTCCATAATTTCACCTCTGTACGCTATCCTTCTCTCGTCCCATCGTAATACTTCGTTCTACGAGTAGGATATAACCCGCTGAGAAAACTGAGAAAACAGCCAATGTTGTGGTAAACAGAAGCAGTGAAGAGGGATGAATAACTGGGCTATTGATCAATGATGTTACCGTGTACGGTCTCAAGAAACCAATTCCAAATACGACCAATAACAGGTACACGAAGACACTGGTTCCAACCAATGCTATGATCATTGAGCTGACAGAGGGTGAGAGGAGAGAAAATGCGGAGATGTAGGCAATATCCCTCTTAGAGAGATTCAGCATGGAGTAGAACTTGACTCTCTTGTTAATCTCGATAATGGAATTCATCATGAGAACTGAGAAGTATAGTACGATCATCAAAGCTGTAGAGGTAATCAATCCTGATAATAGGTCATTAATTCTGAAAAACTCCCGGATACCCTCTGCCTCAGTCTGGATATTCAGGGTCATTGAGAACCTCTCCTTGATCTCTCTCAAGATACTTTCTTTCGCTAGAACCGACCTTTGCAAGAAGATATAGTTGTATGACAAATCCGGATCTTCGATTCCTGTCAGAATATCATCAAATGAACTGTCAGATAGCATCAATGTCCAACCCCCGCTTTCTGGATTCGTGTAGTACGCACTTCCGGGAAGATCTGGTACCCGCTTAAGTACACTGTGGACTATAATTTCCGTCCTGTTCGATCCAAACCAGCTCGCATTTAGACTCACTTTATTTCCATTGAAGACGTCTGTTTGGGACCCTACCACCGAATCGGAAATCACTCCACTACCATCGTTCCAGTTTGGTATTTCATCAACCTTCAGTTTTCCCGGGTAGAAAGTATCAAAGGTCATTTGCAACTCAGTCCGGTTAATGGCAATCAGGGAAACTGGGTAGGAGAATGGATCAGAATAGCCTGTAGATAGTGTTACAGTGGAAATGAATTTCTCGTCCAGCTCCTCTGCGATAGTCGAGATATTCTCAGTAGTAAGTTCCCTACCACTGCTTAGAACTGCGTATCCTCCATTCTTAATCATTAGGTCGTCCCCTACTGCTTGATCGAAACTTACGGGTAATGAAGCTAGGGTAAATATCACCATGAAGACGAAGAACGAGGTAAAGATCAGGTTTCTCGTCGATCCTCGATTCCCCCTCATTCGTGCAGTTGCCAGGAATATTTTCTTGTACTTAGACTTACGTGATCTGCGGAAAATCCAAGGGATCAAAGAGTTTGCCATGAATCCCGCCGAAGTTAAAAGAAACATGATTGAAGCCACTACGCCAACCAATAAGGGCAATACTGGATCGATGGACAGGAACTTTACCGTGATTATTGCAAAAACCATCATGATGAAAGATGCCACGGAAAGCATTCCTGAGCTCCCCTCGCTTGGTCTACTCTGCTCTTTCAACGAATCCATGCTCACTACCATGCTCCACACAAACCTACCAAGAAATAGCACGTAACCTACCAAAGTGATGAGGATAGATGCCTGAAGAAATACATCAGTGAGCATTTGCCAAATACCCAGTCCGTAAATTGACGATAGTATCACTGTCGTCAAGATCAGAGAGAGAATCAGAGAAGATGAGAATATCAGGATCATCTTTGTGATCAAGCTAGATACTCTCAAACCTCTGTACCGATATATGCGCATTTCATCATTCTGGACACTCCTGAAGTACCACCAATACCTGTTAATAGAGAAGAAGAGAGCGAGAAGTATTGGAGAGAAGATCAAGACAAAGATGAACACTATGAAGTACTGGAACGAGACAATATCCTGAACTCTACCATACCCAGAGTATATACTCATGAGAAGTAGATCAACCTGATACTCATTATTGTACAAATACTCAACGACATCACCCAGTAGCTTATCCGCCAGTTTATCTGGATAGAACCTCTCAATTGAACTAAATCTGTCGATGTCAAACTTGATGAACACATCTGCATTGATATAGGAGAAATCTTGGGTAACATCCTCGCTCTCTCGGATCAGAAGCACCTTCTCTGTTGCCTGCAATGGATCTAATTTGCTTTCAAAGTATACCCCCGTAGTGGGAGTGACGCTCGACAGGCTCATTCTCTTTGAGATGTTGGAACCCGATGGATCGATGACGATGTCTATGTAACTCGAGTTGAGATGAAATGGGACGTCTTGGTACAGGATTATCGCTTGTTTTGCACTTGGCTCGATTTCCAAGAAAATATCTTCTGGCAGGACAACGGTTTTTATACTCTCCGTAAAGTTGGTAGAGGGATATGTGACTGAGATATTATTTTTAACCTCCAGAGCATACGAGAACCATTTGACTTCTGGTACTCGCTTCTCTATCTCGGTGACAATTCCGTTAGAACTGAGTGGTATTTCCTGCTCCGAGGTAGTGTAGAGACTCAAAACTGCAGATGCTTTCCTGGGTTTCTCACTCTCCTCCAGATAGATGAACGATTTCTGGATCCCATCAAGGGTTGAATCAAACGACCTTGAAGCAACATATACAGAGCTGAAGAATAAACTCATAGTAATCACAAAGATTAAGAGTCTTCTAAAATGGATTTTTGTCAGAATTAGTGCGCGAATACGAAATCCCTCTATCTCTCCAATGACCTGAGGTATTTAATTTTCAATGGTCAATAATCAGCTGATTGAACCTAATTATGCTGATACTATCTTTGAAGTTGAGTATAATTTGGATGTTGTAGGCTTGCATGGAAAGATGTGAACGTCCAGATGAAGCACGCCTTAATAGGACGATATTGTAGTCTTGTGATATCAACTACCTAATTCTCTATTCTATCTTGTATTCAATTCTGGTACTATGAGAATGTGAATCATAGAACTTCCAATATTTTTATCATGATCCTATTATCTCTAATCTACCGCTACTAGGCTAAGATTTTTCAATATTTCAAGTATAGCTTAGAGTTACATATTTATTTTATCTTGAAAAATTTCAATGTGTGAAATTGATTTGCTATACAGGTATGATTCTTTTGTCTCTATTTGTACTTCCTTCCGTTCTTGTATTGCCGACCAGCGCAGAAACTACCTCCTCCTTTTACTATTATCCAGATCCGTACGGAGAGCCCCATTTTGAATATATTGATTATAACTCTTCGGTACTGGGATTGAATGTCTCAGTTCGATCCGGTATAGAGTTATGGGTAGACAGGAATGGCAGCGTATTTGGTTTTGCTGATGTTTTATGCCCCGGGGGTTTTTCTATATGGTGCTACTACGGACAAATCAATGTCACCAACAAATTTGTTTGGAACATTGAGGAACTTCCATGGGATCAATTCCTCCAGAAGCGGATGGAGGGGACATATGACTTCGAGGTCTCTGCAGAACTCTCCCCTGATGGATTGTACTATTTCGAGACACGGACTTACGACAATCATCTTGTTGTCTTCTTTAATGTCTCGACCATTACATCGCTGACAGAGAGATTCGAGATAAAGAACGCGGAAATCATATCAGAAACCAATAAAAAGGGAGTCATAATCCCTTACGATAGAAGAGATATTAGCCCGCGTGAGACTCAACTGTCCTTAGTATCTGCTGCTCAGGCCTACAGGAGAAGGCAGTTTCTGCAAAACACAGCCATAGGGCTGGGATTGGTCAGTATTATCTTCATTATTGCATACCGGAAGCTGAGGAGGAGATCAAATGCGGACTAAGCAGGTTTTACTTCTTGTTGTACTAATCTTGAACTCCAGCGTTCCTCTTGGTCTGGCGGTTGAAGAAGATCGGACAATCTCAACTAAACTTATCATCGATGATATGATTATGGATTTCAACTCTGTGAACTACAACGTTGAAGACGACACATGGATTGAAGACAACACATGCAACATTACTATTGCAAACACAACACTTATGATAGGTTCTGCCCGTGTCCATATGACATACGACCTGGAGACCAACTATTCGACCGCTTACCTCTATCCTAATTTTAGCACAGTCTACATTGGTGACACCTACTATGATGACAATAACTCTGATCCTGTGTTCCTCGGTGATAACTTTCCATTCATGAACACCTATCTGTTCTATCCGAACATTTCCAAAGTAAGTGAATGGAAGGCGTTATTCGAGGCGAGAAACAACACAGTATCTGGAGAGTGGACTATACTCATCAAGGATGTCGATTTTGGTCCTCTCCCCAATTTCACAGAATATTTACTCAGGGATGATGGCTCCATAATTCTGAGGAAAATCAGTATGGTCACGCATTCCCCCACTGGAATGAAATTCAAGGGAAACATTGCTGATTGCGAAAATCCCGATACTCAAATATTCTTGAATGTATTTGGCGACAATAGAGACGACAATTACTCGTTCGAGCCTATCACCCTGAGCGAGCGGATTTATATCCCACCCGAGACTTTATTGGTGCTCATTGTGATTCTCGTCTCCCCTATTCTACTGATAGTGCTACTTGCTAAGGCACTAAAGAGGAGGAAAAAGGACGATGAATTCGAGGAGGAGACGTCAAGAATCTTGGGTGAAAATTAAGGTAATAGATAAGTCGTACGAAAACCTATGACTTTTACTTAGGTATCCATTCTGGTGAGATTGGTGCTACAGCCTTCTTTGTTTGACTCTAGTGTCACATACTCCATGAAATGATCGTTGGTTCACGGGTAGATTTTTCATCTCTTTCTTCTCAGTAATGGAAGAATTATTATCCCGAGGAAGGAGATAAGAATGATTTCGTTGTTACCAACTGGGAGAGTAGGAGGGTCAGAGGATTCACCAGAACTCGGTGCTGTGTACCCAACAAC
>JALWRB010000183.1 GCA_027077875.1 Candidatus Heimdallarchaeota archaeon | reverse complement strand
AACAGTACAACCGGCTCAGTGGACTCCATTGAGTTCCTATCTAATCCTGTATATTCTTATACACCTGTACACTTGCTGTCAAATGTCCGCACTTGGTATTGACCAGACTCGATAAAACGATTGACCCTGCAAGGTCACACTCTCTCGCTCTACTGTTTGTCATAGGCTCAAGAATTACAACAGGGTCATAATAGTACGTTCCCTGATGCTAGTACGTTCCCTTATGCCACCACTACCCAGTACTCCCGCTACCGGATTCACGTCCCAAAGTCTATGTCATCCCCGTCATCCTCCAGGGTCTCATCCTCGGGGTGCACCCGGTTCAGGTAGTCCTCCACAACATCGACCTCCATGTCCACACGGCGGCAGGGACCGCAGTAGTAGATGTGCGCATTCCCTTCCCGGAGAATACCGAGCTCCCGCCCGCACTCGCTGCAGGTGAACCTCGCATTCTCCTCCACCTGCCCTTCAACCACTGGTTCCTCAACAACTGGTTCCTCAACCGCTGATTCACCAATGATTGATTCCTCAACAACTGGTTCCTCAACCGCGGATTCACCAATGATTGATTCCTCAACAACTGGCTCAACTATATCCCCTTCAACCGATGGCTTGCCAATCGCTGGCTGGCCAATCGCTGGCTCGTCAACAAGGGGTTCTCCAGTTATTGGCTCTCCCCCAGAGTCCTCCACCCCACCCTCGGGTACATTCGTGATGCGGAGCTCAACCTCCTTGCACGTCGGGCAGTAGAAGATGGTCTCGTCTCCTCCGAGCAGGAAGTCCAGCGACGACCCGCAAGTAGTGCAGCTGACAGCGTCCATGCACTGTCCTCGTCCCGGTGATATATATGGATTATCCGCATCTGTACTGATTCTCGTGATTTTCTCCGTAAACTGGAAGTTTATCAGTATTCCAAGATAACCACGATCCAATCTAGCAACTGCTGTACAGGGGTTTTGTGGTACGATCCCCAACAGCCAACATATGGACTTTTATAGGAAATATCGGAGAGCAACTCATGCACTTCAGTGTTCGGGACTTCGGACCCATCAGATCTGCCAAGCTGGAATTGAGAGGACTGACAATAGTCATGGGCAAGAATGGTTCCGGGAAGACCTACCTGACAAGAGCTGTCAGGGCGATTCTGAAGCATCTGAGTATCAGGGACAGCCACAAGATCATAATGGGAGCAATACTTAGCCACAGCTTCTCGGAAGAGTTCGTGACGAAATACCCCGAGGTCCTCAAGAAAATTATCGCGGATACTGCTTCAGAGATCGAGTCGATCACACACGCCTCCACCGTGAGAAAGGAGGTCGACTTGTACATCTCAGAGGAGGTATCCCCCAAGAAGAAAAGTGTGAACATTGATGGTCTCGTGGACATGATCCTCTCCGATCTCTATAACAGACAAGACTTCGAGAGTATTATAGAAGGTACCTTCCTCCAGCAACCTGAGGACCTGTCCAAGGGTGATCTCTTGCTTGGGTACAAACACGGTAATCTCTTCCTTAAGTTCAGCAACAATGAGTACAAGGTCGGGATC
>JALWRB010000182.1:1589-6459 GCA_027077875.1 Candidatus Heimdallarchaeota archaeon | reverse complement strand
TTTATAGACGATGAAGAAAGGATGCGAAAGTAGAGATTAGTGAGTGCTGAACTGCTCGATGGCGTCCCTTATTTTGTACGCCTTCTCGATAAGGATATTTGCGAAGCTCATCATATGTTCGGTTGTAGTGATATTCCTTAGTGTAGGGAGGAGCTTGATAGCATCATTGAGATGTTTGAATGCAATGCTCCAGATCTCTGTAATCTCATTCTGGAAGTGATTGTAGAAATCCAGAACCATCTCTTTTGTAATATCGGAGTGTTGTAAGAACGCGGAAACAAATTTCGGATCTCGAAGGTAGGCCTTTATCAGGAGGGGAGTCTTCTTCTTCTCCCTAAAATCACCACCAATATCTTTCCCTGACCTGAAATCTACAATATCTACCAAATCATCGAGAAGTTGATACCCTAACCCGATCTGGTTGCCAAACCTCCAGAGTATCTCTTCGTCCTCGTGGTATTCCAGCAGGAGAGCTGGAGTGACTGCTCCAAGCGCGAAGACGGGACCAGTCTTCTGCTCGTTGATCTCCATCGACACCTCGTACTTGGGTATATCTATTGACTTTGCGAAGTGGGATTCCTTGAGTACTGCAGCACCAATTGGAAGCTCTACCTTAAGGATCAGGGCATTCAGGAATTTCATCGCCGACTTGATGTCGAGGACACCATTAAGGGCCAATTCTGTGATGTATCCGTGGATGAGTGAATGGAAGACATCACCACCGACAATGGCGGTTGGGACATCATACTTCATCTGTATTGACTCCGAACCTCTTCTCGTCTTTGCCTCATCTATGACATCATCGTGGAACAACGAGAATGTGTGCATGAGTTCGAGTGCAGTAGCGTATGGGAGGATCTTTTCAGGCGGGAGACCGTAGTCAAGACTGGAAGCTACAAGAAGGGCAGGACGCAGTCTCTTCCCTCCCAGTTCATGGTAGTACGATAGGATCTCCTTCAGCCATTCTTCACAAGGACTGATGACCAAGCTGAACTGTTCGTCCAGTTTCGACTGAAGATTGATAATGGCAGTTTCGAGGTCTTTGGAGATCGTGCTCATAGACTATTCTTTCCCTGAATGTGAGGTATATAATTAATTGTTAATTTACGTGAATATATTTATGGTGGTAAAATACCTCTGAAGTTGTCAGATTTGTATCTTCTTGACCCATCCATAAGGGTCATCACGTGTACCATACTGAATACCAGTCAGATTGTCGTAGAGGTCTTTGGTAATCTTCCCGATCTCACCGTTGTTGATGACCATCACATCATCCTTGTACTTGAGCTCACCAACTGGGGCGATAACTGCAGCTGTCCCCATCCCAAATACTTCAGTCAGGTTTCCAGACTTGGCTGCTTCCTCTATCACATCAATTGCAAGAGCTTCTTCCTTCACTTTATAACCCAAATCTGGCGCTAACTTCAGAATTGAGTCCCTTGTGACTCCAGGAAGGATTGAACCTCGAAGAGGTGGTGTGTAGATGATGTCATCCATGACGAAAGCGATGTTCATCGCCCCAACCTCTTCCACGTATCGATTCTCCTTGGCATCGAGCCACAGAACTTGCGAATATCCCTCTTTCTTGGCGAGATATCCAGCATAGAGAGATGCTGCATAGTTCCCAGCAGTTTTAGCATCTCCTACCCCTCCAACCGCGGCTCTTACATATTTGTCACTCACCATGATCTTTACTGGTGAGAAACCTTCCTTGAAATACGCAGAGGATGGGGAGAGGATAATGAAGTAGTAGTACTCTTCAGAAGGCTTAACTCCAAGAACAGCCTGAGTAGCTATCATGGTAGGCCTGATGTAGAGGGACGTCCCCAACTTACGGGGTATCCATTCATGTTCAAGAGCTACCAGCTTTTCTACTGATTCCAAGAAGAACTCCTCTGGTACAGGTGCCATCATCATTCGCTTGGCTGACCTGTGAAATCGTTGAGCATTTTTTTCCGGTCTGAAAAGTGCAACTGAACCATCAGGGTGCTTATACGCCTTGAGACCTTCAAAGATTGCCTGTCCGTAGTGAAACACCAGCGCTGCTGGACTTAGTGAGAAGTTTTGGAACGGCATAATTCTACCAGTCTGCCACTGACCTCCCTTGAATTCTTGAAGGAACATCCGATCGGTAAACTCCGTTCCAAATCCGAGTTCATCATCATTTGGTTTGGTTTTCATCATCTCCTGAGGGGGATTTTCAACTATGATGTCTGATGATATTGACTCCATACTGAATTCGTCTTGTGCGCTGCATAAAAATGTATTTTCAGGGGACTAGTGATATTTACAGAATTTTATACTTCTCTTTCAGAAATTCTCTGATTTCCTTGGGTAGAGTAACTCGGGGATCATTAAACTCAGATTGGTCTTCCCTGTCCATGGTCTGATATTCGAGGTACCGAATAGGAGAGTTAACATCTTTCTTGGTGCAGGTATGATAGCTTACTTTTTTGATATTGGGAAGTAACTCTTTGATTGTCAAAATGAACTGCTGGATCGTCTCGGGGTTGTAGCTTCTGAATATTGGAACACCATCACCTTGGAAATCATAGACGATTTCTACCACGTAGCCATTGAAGAAGAGCTCATCCTCCTTCCTGAAGGTTCGAAGTGTCCAAGCTACCGTGTTGTGCACAATATGATTCTCCTCAATAACTCGAAGACCGACAGCTTGGTCGATCCTGACCTCCTCCTCTGAGTATATATTGGACTGGAGAGATATTCTATTTAGCTTGACCATCCGCTGAAGCTTACCCTTCTTGAAATAGAGCTTGATAGCTCCAAGCTTTGAGGTTCTGAGGTCGTAGGAGCTGTCCCATATTACAACCCCAGCAGCAATTAACCCAAATATTAGCATAATAATCAAGAAAACATTGAGGGAGGGGCTAGAGGGAAAATATATTGTGAGGAAAAGATAAATTACTAGCCATGAAACAGCAAGGATTGCCGAGGCAAATATTTTGAATCGGTACCAGATTGCCTCTCTCTGGATGTCTTCGTCATATATCTCAATCTCGTTGGTTCTGAACAGAACTACTTCCAGCATTACTTCAATTCAGAGGGCGAAGATTAGAGGTTTTCGGATATGTGATCGCCCAATGTGCCTTTATCTTGTCTATAAGTATATAATTAGTAGGGGGAGGACGAGTTGTACAATGTTTGTTCAAGCAATTCTCCTGCTTTTGACCATACTGATTCCAGGATACTATCTGAGAAAGGAATTTTCACCCTTCAGCAAGGAGAAGGTCTTCATCCTTTATATTTTCATTGAGTCCATGACAATAGGAACCGCAACCCTGATACTTCCAATGATCTTTGTAGGCGTACTTATTAGAGATTCTCTTGACCAAGTGGTTTACTTCTTCTTCTTCCTCAATGGTCTTGTCATAATTGTCTACCTTGTCCAGTCACTTTCCAAGATCAAGGATATCGAGAACACGTGGAACACGACAAATTTTAGAGAAACCATCAAGAAGTTAGAACTAATACGAGAATCCACACATGTCTACGATATCAAGAGGGTGTTGGTTTACATCATCGCCACAATCATAACAGCCATCACCATATTCAACTTCATCATGCCTACGAGAGGATGGGACACTCTTCATTTCTACCTACCAAATGCAAAATACTTCTATACCAGCGACGAGATCCCTGCTGCACCGAACTTCTTGAACTTTCTCCCGGCCTTCAAACCCCCGTTGAATACTCTTCTACTGACGTATGACCTTTATCTCACAACTGATTTTGATGCACAGCTCTTCCCGATTACCTATATCATCGGGATTCTGTCACTTATCTACCTGTTTGGCAAGGAGATTGGATTCGGGGACAAATTTTCACTCTTGGTGATACTACATCTAATCACGCTTCCTGCATTCTACATGACATTTAGGGAATACATCTACTACCAGGAACTCCCCCTCACTTTCTTCTATTCAGGTACAATCTTCTTCTTCTATAAAGGTAGGAAATTATTAAAGGAGGGTCTGCAGGTCAAAGCTCGTTACTATTTTGTCATCGGCTCCATTGCTGCAGCCCTTGCTGTGGCCTCGAAAATATCTGGTTTTACCATATTTCTGGCAGTTCTTCTCCTTTTCCCAATATTTGGCATGAGGAAGTTCAATCTGATTATCAAGATCCCGGTTGTCCTTGGGTTTACAACATTCCTTGTCATCAAGGGAATTGCGACAAACTACATAGGGACAGTGGTCTTTGTGGCACTTCTTGGACTTCTCCTTCTCTATTTACTGATCTCCGACAAAGAGTTTCAGGATACAGGATTGTTGAAGTATATGTGGACGTTGGCTATACCACTGATTGTATCTGTGATCTGGTTATGGCAGATCAGTAGGGTAGACCGCGCATCGGATTTCCTGTACAATCTCTACTTCAAGATTATATCGTTGAAAATTAATTGGAGTTTTCAGGGGGTCTCATATATAGAACTGGTCTATATGGAGAATGCGCAGAAATCATCTTGGTTCATGTCAATCTTTGCCATATTCTTCGGGTCACAGTTCAATGGATTACTAGGGATCTTCCGGCTTGTTTCAATCTCAAATATACTGAGAAATAGGAAAGAGAGTAAACTCAGTTTCATGCTAGTCTGGTTCACCTTCTTCTACATGATGTGGTTGACATATTTCTCCACAGTGTCCGTAAGGTACCTTTCCATTGTCTGGATACCCATTTCATTCATGACAGTGGACGGGATGCTCAGAACATATGATTTCTTCATTAGATCTTCAGAGCGTAAGTTCTACATGGTAATTATGAATGACGAGAAGTACGATATTCTACCGAAGCACATATTCATAGGCTTCTTTGTACCAATTGCCTCAGGAATTCTTCTATACTGGCCGTT
>JALWRB010000182.1:0-1579 GCA_027077875.1 Candidatus Heimdallarchaeota archaeon | reverse complement strand
GCCGTTCATCCCATTCCACACTGCAACTCAGTTCTATAGCAGAGCGCTCTATGCCTATCACTCACAGCTTTGGGTAACATTCCTCTACATAATCGCCTTCAACTTTTTCTTTGTCTATGTTGCTGTTTTTGTTAACGACTCAAGTAAGATTCAGAATATACTGAAGGTGAATCTCAAGTCAGTGAAAGTGCCGAGAAGGCAGGTGGTCTTTACCAATGTGTTAATCGGAATGTCCTTCTTTGGGATATTTGGTCCGTATATGTTAGAGACGGGGTTATTGGCCTATTCGGGATTTGATCGCGAGAAATATTCAGACCAGTTTATCTATGATAATAGACAGGCAGTTAGAGAATTGTACGAGGCCGTAGGTAGGTTAGGATATCCGAATAACGAGATCACGGTGGGTCTCAACCTCCCAGGTTATGAGTATTATCTCAACCGGCCTTTCTTGGAATTACAGGAATTAGATAGTCTCCTAGTACCGGATATAGACACTGAGTCCATATTCTTCTCATCAGATGAGCAGAAAGTTATACAGGAATTCATCAACAATGACATCAGGTTACTGGTGGCGATGAAACCTCCACACTACTTCTACAATGTCTTTGAACAGGTCTATAAATCTAAGTATCCGTTTATTTCCTTCATGGAGAATAACGGAATAGTAGTCTATGAAAATACAGAGTTTATCCTATACAGAGTAGTGGTGTAGACTTTTCAAAAGCAATTTATACCTACTTGTTCAACTGAACTATGTGAATGGATCCTTGATCTTTCGATATTTTGTACACAACCATAGAAGGACGGTCACTGCGATAAAGATCCTCTCTATTGGCATCATTGCAATTTCTGGGACCATTCAGATGGTGAATATTCTCTCGTCACAGATAGATAACTTCGCTGTCCTACCGTCGTCTGCCACAGCCAATGAAATTACCGTAACACCCGACGGTATCGTGTTTTCAACCGATCAGATAAATAAACTGAATTCCGTTTTAGACCGGTACTTCGTAGAGTCATTTTTCTACCTCTCCATATTTGATGTAACAGTGGAGCAGAGCAACATCACGTACCCTCTGCAGATGACTATAGTTAACCTTACTGAATACCTCCCCTCTTTCTTTCCTCTCTATAAACGGATTGAAGGAATAGGGTTGAATAACTCCGGTCTCTATATTGATGTCCAGAATAGTATATCCCTTTCAACCAGTGGTATCCACCCAGAAAATAAGATTACTATCAAACCCGATCCTGGAGTGATTGGGGATGATATAGAAACAGTACTTTTCTCTTCAGTAAATACAGAGGCATTTTTCGGGTTACTCATGGATATCTCCAAGGCTCCTGAGGACTTTCAAGGTTTCAACAGGTTTATTGTTAGAACAGCAGAGGATACTGTTGATGCACCTCTCATAGATGAGCTATTAAAGATAGAAGGTCTGACAGTAACGCTTTCTAACGGAAAAGACAGGTTCATTCAAGCTTCTGCAAAACAGATTGTCAAGGTTATGTACTATCTCTATCTGATGATCTCTGCCTTGAGCTTCATGTCTATTGCAATTCTGATTAAGAATATTAT
>JALWRB010000181.1 GCA_027077875.1 Candidatus Heimdallarchaeota archaeon | reverse complement strand
AATCCAACTCTTATTAAAGCTATTTTATCACACAAGATTTACCTCTCATCTATAGGAGAAAGGGATTCGTGTAACTTTTGAAACCTATTAATTGAAATATTTATCCATAAGCCTGTCAAGGAGATTAGTATAACTTCTTGTAGGTGTAGCGACCATCCACTCTTCAGCAGGCATCACTTCACCAACCTCATCGACTAGACTACGGACTTTCTTGTCTGCGTAGTATGATGAACCCTTGTAGATATAACAGAAAAGATAATTTGATTTCTCTTGGAAAGTAATCGTAAAGTCCTTGTTCCTAATACTCTCGAATGCACCCTCCACAGAGAACACTTCCTTAGCGAAGCTGTTGATCGCAGTGATCATGGAGGAAATGAGGGTATCGGACAGATCGGACATCTTGCTGAGACGACGAGAGTAAATACTGAATCCGGATCTGTTGATAATCATAAAAAGCACCGGAATTTCCTGCTTAACACCGAGGTTCATCCAGATGTACTCAATAAATTTGAGGTGTGTGATCTTCTCCCCCATACTAGGTTTCTTGTCAAGAAATTCAAGGTATTCATCTCGATCGAGCATGAGGAGCTTCTGCTCGATATCGATCTGGTGACGGAGGCGAGGTAAACCATATACTTCGGCAATCTCTCCGGCCTCGGTTAGGAGTTTTTCAGCCTTTTCTACCTTCCCCTGAATCAAAGCGAGCTTTGATCTGAGAACCACCATCTCCACCTTGACAGAGAACATGTGCTCCTTCTCTGCGAGATGATGTATTTTGTTGATAAGTGAAATGATCTCCTCGAGCACCTCAATCTCCCCGTAGAACTTTAACTCAAGAATCAAGAGTTCTAGCAGGTGACGAGCAGCCTTGACGGTTATGTCAATATTCACAACATCTTCCTCGACTATTTCCTCAAAGAGTTGTTGAGCCTGACCCTTCTCCTTGATCCGGTTTCCCCATTTAAGGAATAGACCTTTGGCATACTTATAATAGAGGGTTACAGGATCGTTCTTCTCCCCTTGAGCAATCCCATGCAAAATGTTGAGGTACTCTGCAGCCTTGTCCCTCCTACCAGACATAAGGTACATGTTAATAAGATAGGGGAGGAGAATACTTGTCTGCTTCGTATTTCCTATCTCCTTGAGTAGACCCAGTGCCCTTAGGAAAAATTCCTCACTTTTTTCGAACTCCGCAAGCTCAGCATAGATTATAGCTAGATTGTTCAGAGACATAGAGAGTTCGTATGGGTTGTCCATCTCCTCCCTGAGTTCAAGGCTCTGGTGGAGGTACTCCCTCGCCTTCAGTAGCTCACCCCTCTTCCAGTAGACCAGACCAATGTTGCTGAGAACCATCGCGACCATGTAGGAATTATTCATCCCACGTCCAATCTCCAAGGACTCCTGATAAAATGCCAAGGATCTATTGAGATTTCCTATGAACGAATTGAGAGCGCCTAAGTTGTTAATAACCGAAGAGGTCAAATAGTCATTCCCCATTTTCCGCCTGAACCTGAGACCCTCCTCGAACTGATCCATCGCACCTTTCACGTCTCCCTTGAAGTGCATGAGAATCCCAAGAATGTTGTGCGCCTCCGATAGACCAAAGACCTCTTCAGTCTTGGAGAATATCTCCAGTGCCTTGTTCGCGAAGACTATACCTTCATTGACTTCACCCTTCTTCCAAAGGGTTAGACTGAGATTCAGGTATGAGAGTCCAAGAGAGCAGGTATCACCAAGCTCCTCGTTTAGCTTGATAGCAGATCTAAGGCTCTCTAGAGCACAGTCATATTTCCCTGTTGAGAGGAGATATTTTCCTTTTGCACACAGAAATTTCCCCCTCAGATCCGATTCTAGTAAATCACCTTCTACTTCCCGAATGAGTTCACCTGCTCTCTCAACCGCACCGGAATATAACAATGCCTGAATCTCCCAGTATCGACCGGTGAGGTCTCGAACAGATTTTCCAAGATCGAGCAGCTCACTAAACTTCCCTTTACTGAAGAGTGACTGTAGATCCACAGTCTATGGTTGCAATACCCCGTTATAACTATATCCACTAGATGTTTGGCTAATGAGGGAATGACTCCTTCGTCATTTACTGTGCAGCTCAAAAGATGAAGGAATATTGAATCACTCAGTGGAGGGATTTGCACAGCAACCATTACCAGGATTCACTGAGGACAAAACGACAGGAATAGGCATTAATTTATGGTGTCGGTTAGTTGAGCTGCGTCGTCAATTCTCCAGACGAGATTCACGTTATAATCCATAAATAATACTCCCCTAAGGTTATCGACCGCTCTATGAAACACCACAGTTTCATGACACTTCGTGCACCTCACCCGCCCTGCGAACCGCGAATGTTGTCCCCAACGCACCCATGACCACAGAGACCACCGAGGCAATGACGATGGTAGAGGTTACAAGGTGCCCCTCTTCTATCAATCCCTGCTGCTGGAGTTGCTCGTTGATAATGGAGGACAGACCGAGAGCCACCCCCCCTTGAGCAAGGAGACCAAATCCAATATTATTTCGGACACAGTCGCTCTCTCCCGCTAAGGTGGATCCTATATACCCTCCTGTGACCTTACCAATTGACCTCCCCGCGATGTAGAGGATGGCAAGAATAGGGAAGTGAGACAAATCGCTCAACAAGAGTTTTGATCCAACCACAACAAAGAACACAATGATAATCGGGCTCATGATTATCTCAAGAAGATCTTGAGCATCCTTGTAATTATCTCCCCCGTGATTGGTAACTGTGGCTCCAATCACCATTGTGGTCATTATGACGGAAGTGTTTAGGAACTCAGCAAACCCTATGGCAAAGATCAAAGTACCAAGCGTGAGTTCCATCATCCCCAACTCCTCGCTAAGCCTCTCGAGTGGGAAGTCCAAGAGGTAGCCGATGACCACTCCCAATACGATCGCCAATCCGACTTCCTGCAAGATCCCCACAATAAAATCCGACAACCTGAGTTCTCCCGTAAATTCCATATGAAGGAAGACAAGGGTTCCTTCGACCATGGTAATGGCGATGACATCGTCGAAAGCGAGCACCCAGTTGAGCTTGGAAGTAAGTTCACCACTTGACTTCAACCTCCTCATAATCTCAACTGTGACGGCCGGCGCGGTTGGTGTGGCCAGACCAGCGAAAAGCACAGCTAATGTGAGGTCACCAAGGAAAATGAAAGTCAGGGCAAAGACAACTATAAACGCAGCTCCTGCCTCCATGACGAGGACAACACCTAGGAATTTTGGGTGTTGCTTGATAAGATCGATCTGTATCTCCGTCCCGATCTTAAAGCCTATGAGTCCGAGAGCAACTACCTCGATACTGTGAAATAGACCTGCAAACTCTACGGCCAAGTCAATATCAGGGAAGACAAAGTTGCTTACTACAAATCCGACGACAAGGTAGACGAGGATATGGGGTACAGAGTACTTCTGGAGATAAAGAGACAACGCGTACCCAACGAAGAGCACGAGACCAAGGGCGAGGAGGGGATACGTCCCTATCAGATCTTGCACAATCAGAGAGAGAGCGATTGGGCTTTAAACATTCAATTGGGTTGGTAGATTATTGACAACCCCGCTTATATTTCCTCTTACAGCATTACACTACACGAGTGAGATTCAAACACCCCCATAGAGCAGGGGAATGCACAGCACAGGGGAAATAATTACTATATAAATAATATTTTAGTGTAAACTATTTATACATCGGGCATTGACAGGTCATAATGAGTAGTGTCCAAAAGGCACGAGTGGCAGTGACTGTAGTCGTTGTGCTCCTCATGGTCTACCCAATATCACTTACAATTAGTGCGATGAGCTCAGGATCTGTAAAGCGATCTATCGTCATAGAAGCCCGACAGTTTGAGTTCAACCCCAGTAGAATCGAGGTGAAAGTTGGGGACACTGTAACGTTCATTCTTCAGAGTAATGATTCACGCCATGGCTTCTACATCCAAGAACTCGATATTGACCAACAGGTCAATGTGCAGGCTCCTTCGGAAGTAACGGTGACCATAAACCAGACGGGGACTTTTGCCTTCCTGTGCAATGTACCCTGTGGGAACTATCACCCATATATGAACGGAAAACTCTATGTCTCACCAAACGTACAGCACATCTTATTCACCTACCTGTTGGTCATCTTGATCTCTTGGCTGATCCTAAGAGCAGAGCAGGAGTGGGAGAGAAGAGGGGAAATTCAGCCCTTTGACCTCGTGGAGGAAAAATAATGGTATATACATACAATCTGCTTGAGAAGAAAGTAGTGCGTACTCTCGTGTACTCCCGGAGTACCCAGTTGATCCTTCTCCTGCTCACGTCCTTGGGATACAGCCTTGCTATTTTTACCGGTCTATTTGGATCTCCTGTCGGTAGTGCAAACTTCTCTACAATCTGGGTATGGCTCGTGTGGTGGGGAGTCTTCGTCATCCTCTTCCTCCCGTTCTTCGGGAGGCTGTGGTGCGCGGTGTGCCCGATCCCCGTAGCTGGGGAGTACATCCAGCGAAGGTCATTCTTCGGGGGTTCATTCGGACAAAGGATAAAGCTCTCACCAAAGTTCTTCCCCAGCCAGTTTCAGGGGATGTGGATATCCAACACCCTGTTTTTCCTCTTTGCAGTATTTGCAGGGAAGCTGACGACTGATCCCAGACTTACTGCACTCACCCTTATAGTCTTGCTCCTCACCAGCTTGACCACTGCCGTAAAGTTCAGGGAAAGGAGCTTCTGTCGGCATATCTGCCCGATTGGAGGATCAATCGGAGTATACTCCTTGTTAAATCCCATAGAGCTCAGAGTCAAGAGTACCGAAATCTGCAAAGGTCATAAGAGCAAGGATTGCGTCTTCGGAAATGAAGAGAGCTTCGGATGTCCTTGGATGGTTTACCCTGGAACTCTAAAGTCGAATCAGAACTGTGGGCTGTGCATGGAATGTGTAAGAGCGTGCAACCTCGAAAACATATCACTCAATCTCAGGCTACTAGATGACGATCTTCTGAAGGAGGTCCCGAAGCCTGAGGAGGCAGTACGAGTCATGCTACTCATGGTCATCTCAGTGATGTACCCTGTGGTCTTTCTGGGGACGTGGAACTCTCTGACAATGCTTTCGAACTTCAACAGCCTACTGGGTCTCATCGGCTTCTCACTGGTCGTTGCGATCACTCTGGCTATCGTATCTATCTACTTCCTGCTTCCAAACTACCTTCTTAGAAAGAAGGACGAAACCGTTAAAAGCCTGCTAGCAACCGTGCCTATGTACACCCTTCCCATTGGACTGACCAATCTGGTCGGCTTCACCCTCTTGATTATGAGCAGGAACATGAGCTATATCGTCAACACACTGAACGACCCCTTCGGAGTAGGGTGGAGACTCCTTGGGATAACACCACTGAAGTATTCATCCCTTCTTCCACAGTTATTTATTGCACTCAGTTCATTGCTCATCATCGCGGGGATGTACTGGTCGACAAAAATCGTTGACAGGATTTCCCGACAGTACTTCTTCGACAGACCAGACACGTCCCTTATCTTCAGGGTGACTAACTACTTGCTCCTGTTCGGGATGGCCCTATTCATGCTCACAACCCTATACGGAGGTGGGACGCTATGAAGCGAGTATTCACACTTGTCTTCATCACTCTCGTCGTCATCGCTCCTGCGACAATGACCTTCATGGCAAGTACGAGTGACTACATCGTCATGGAGGCTCGAACTCCCGAGAATGGAAACTGGTCGATTGAGCGTATTATGATCCAAGCGGAAACAGAAGGTATCATTCTCAGAATAACATCAACAGATGTTGTTCATTCAATAGAGATCCCAGATTTCGAAATATCCGTCGAGCTCGTTCCTGGAGAGGTAATGTTCGTGGAGCTCCCTCCTATGCCCCAAGGCCTTTACTCGTTCTTCTGTCACATCCCCTGCTCCCCGCTTCATTTGGACATGAAAGGGATCATCGAGGCACTATAGGACGACAACATATTTATAGCAGACATGTCAGATTTTCACTGATGGCGAAGAAAATAAAATCAAATAAGAATAGAAAAAATAGTAATATTTCGGCAGATGAAATCATCGACCGATACAACACCCGGAGAAAGGTCAAGACGGCAAAGGTTGCTGAGAAGAAATCGGGTGGATTCGGGATTATTCCATGGATTACAGTGTTCGCGGTGATTGTGATAATCGGACTCGTCACAGGGTTGTTCTCGGGCCACAACACCAGCTTCGTGACAGACATCACAGACAATTCGGGATCGGAATCTGGAAACGATGCCAACCAAGGAGTTCCCGTCTACGATCAGGGGGTGGATCTCACGGGCATTACGCTCAATGTCTATAGGACAGCTACCTGTGGATGCTGCCACGAGTTCATTAACTACATGAGAGACCTAGGAGCTACGGTGAATGACAATATCGAGGAGCAGGCAGACCTTGACGCTAGGAAGGTGTCCTTTGGCCTAACA
>JALWRB010000180.1 GCA_027077875.1 Candidatus Heimdallarchaeota archaeon | reverse complement strand
GCTGCGTAGCTGAAGCTTCCTGTGGGAGTGAACCCGTTGGAGCTGGCGTCTGCAATGCTGTTGTCGAAGGACATATCAAGCTCGGTGGCGAACTCGTTGAACTTGTCCCAGACCTGGGCATCGGTCATCCCCACACCGTAGACCTCGAACTCGTCAATGGCTCCTCTGAACTCACGTCCTATCTGAAGCTGCGAGTTTGATCTGATTGTAAATCCAGAGGGGAGATTATTCAACGAAGCTACCAGTTCTCCGTTGATGTACAGACCCATGAAGTTGTCACGGACAACCCCGACTACATGGTACCATACGTCTTTCTTGAACGAGAAGCCGTACTGACGCACCGTGTAGGACGAGTCGGATGTGTCGTAGATCTTGAAGGCAAAGCTATTGCCCCACCCCTCGACTCCGAACTCCCATGAGGACCCCGTCCCAATCTGCCTGCCGACCCAGTCCCACGCGCTCGCTCTGCTGACGTAGTCACTGTTGGGTTTGATCCATGCAGAGACGGTCATGTCGTGGGAGATTGCAGCCAGCATAGATGATGTCTGGGCGGTGTAGTCATTGGCCGAGTTCCCGTTGTCAAGGTTGTCCTTGTTGAACTGTATAGCCTGACCTGCAATTCCGTCGACATACTTGGGAGAGTTCGTGGGACCAGTTATGGAACCCTGATAGGTCTCTACATAGTTATCATATTTGATGTAGGTCGAGGTGGTGTAATAGCTATGGTGAAGGAGAACTGCTAAATTCACCTTATTCCAATTTCCTACACCAGAATATGTAAAAGCTCGGCTCTCTGAGCCAGAAATTCGTAAGGTTAAATCGCCAGTTGTTTGGTCTTTGGTAACGGTAAATACTAAGTTCTCTGTAGCTGATGATAGACTATTTTCCCCAGAGTGGTACTCTGAGATTAAGGAACCGTCCGGACGATAAGCCCTAAAGTACATATAACCTGTGGCTCCTGTCCAAGAGTCTCCTACTTGAATTCTCCAAGCTTCTTGCCCATCGGGATAAAACCCTCGAAGAAGAGCAATTCCCATCTTAGGGAAATAGAGTGAGACATCTAGGGATAGAGAAATAAAATTTGAAGAACTCAAAGTCTTCTCAATTTGGCCAGCTTTCCATCCTGAACTACTACCTGTTTTAATCATTTCCAGCCTACCATTCTGCTCAACAAGGTCAACACTAGCTTCCGGAATCTTAGTCCAAGCAGAGTTTAACACTCCATCATTAAAGTCGTCTGTCCACGATGTGGTTGACGAAGATGTAACCCACTTACCATCACCATAGAAAGTAGTGGCACCCAGACTTCCCTCAAATGATTGTCCATATGACGAAAGTGGATTCTGTATCAGTTTCATGTCATCAGTACGGTAGGAATTCCGCACCATAGACTGGGCACTTACTAATGAGTCTGTAATGTAGACCGAATCAAATAGAACCGTTCCACCATCTGCTTGAAATGAAATTTGAGATATTGGATCAATAATTCCGAACCGGTCGTAGATGTCCACAATGTACGTGTGCCACAGGTTATCCTTAATGAACACGAACTCATCATTTGGAAGGATGGACCATGGTTGAATGGAGTAAGTAGAGACTCCAGCCTTAAACTGCAGCTTCACCGTTGTGGCAGAAGACGGGATCTTGGCATTGAACACCAGATACCTATTCGTGTCGTCTATGGGTGCAGGATTGACCTTTAACCAGTCAGGGTTGGAAGTACTACCCGCTTGCACTGCTCTTAGACCGTTTGTACGATCAGTTGTGACCGAGGTAGTACCCCCATTACCAGAGAGTCTCATGGTCCCGACATCGAAGTCCTCGTAGACCTCGTTCAGGTACGGTTGCACTGAGGACGCTTGGACAATAGGTTCGACCTTGTACATGTCCACCGACATTACCCTCCCGTATGAGGAGAGGTAGACGTAGGGATTGACCATATCTCCTATCCCGAAGATGTTGAAACTCTCGATGTAGTCGTTGTCCTCTGGGGTTGTTAGCGTCATCGTGGCCACCCCTCCAAGAACTTCAATCGTGGCAATATACTGCCTCTCTGCCACAAGGGAAATCGACTTACCGTAGTCCAATGTTCCTTTATTATAGGCATAAAGGGTACTACCGGAGAAATAGAAACCGAATCTTCTTGACTCGGATGAGCTCGCCAGTGAGGAGATCCGGTCTCCTTGGAGAATGAAGTAGTTCGTACCGGTGTTTGTCTTGTCGAACTTGAATGTGATGCTCGCCCTGACATTCAGAGGTCGACGGGTCACTCCTTGTTCTCGGACATAATCTTGACCGCCAGACGATCCTAGTACCAAATATCCATTCTTGAAGACTGCATTACCTGAAAGCCAACCGCTCGGGAGGCGGTCGAACTCCTCTTGGAACCCTTGGTACGCTCCCTTGGAGAAGTAGAAGTACTGGTCGTCGTTGTCCGATGTGATCGTGGACCACGCACCGGTCTTGTGGTTCTCGAAGGAGTAGGTCGCACCGTCCACCGGGAAGTAGCTCGGTGGAGCGACTCCGAGGTTCTCGTAGACGGAGATATCGGTGTAGACCGAGGAGGTCTTGCCCTCGGGCGCCGGAGAGCGGTTGATGTCGTTCACATACAGGCTCTCATCACCGTCAAACTTCTCGAAGTACTCCCGGGGGAGGTCTCCGTCTTCGTAGGAGATCGTGAACGTCCGAACCGTCTTCAGGTTAAAACGGCCAAGAGGTGACGTGGTATTGCCATCGTCGTAGTTCAGCTCGATGGGCGTGACTTCGGTCCTCGTAGGAAAGACATAAGTACCCGAAGCCAGAAGTGACTCTAAGGAGAGAACAAACCTCGTATTGAGGTAAGTAAGCCCCCTATAACCATTAAGGGTCTGCTCAGGATTCTGCTTCTCGAAGAAGCCCAGAACTGATCGCTCCCCATATTCGTCATATTCGTCGATTAGGTAACACGCATTCGCAGTCGTATAGGTCATCTTACTGAGCTTTTCCACTCCTGTCCTGTTCAGGGCTGCTGCGAAGATCTCTCCATCTGTTACACGCAACTGACGAGGTTTCCCGTCCTGATGGATAAGCACGCCATGCCCATATATGCTATTGACTCCGTGTGTAACTAGCGTAATGCCCATAGAGAAGATCTCTGGGTTCCGCTGAGCCGCTGCGAGCAGTCCCATAATATTATCCGGTGTGGCGTACTCGTTGACCAGCATGACCGAGTAGTCACTGGTTTCCGTCACCCATTCCTGAAGACGGGAGTATACTTGACGCCAGACCTTGTTCGAGGTCAGCTTCTCGATCCCTCTGTTCTTGTAGTCAGAGACGAAGACGACCAACCCGAAAGACTTGCGTGACTGGAGAACATCATCTGCCTCGTCGACAAGCTCTTGGATGATCTGGGTCCCGTCGAGGGTATAATCTTCACGCTCGCTGTCGAGGTATGTTCGAGAAGCGCCCGTGGTGTTGATCGAGTGAATGACGTTGAGTAGACCCGGTACCTTGTACGAGTTGACCTCGTCGGTTACCTGTTTTTCCTCGATATCGCTTTTCTGCTCGAGGACGGTCTGAACGACACTTCGGACGATGACCTGCTGCTTGTTCTCGATGTCATAATCCCCAATATTAGAACCGCTGTCCCCGATCCTGAGGATGTTTTGCTCTTCAGATTCTCCGTCTTTGACGTAGAATCTTGTTCGTTCGTAATTTACTCTCTCGTCGAGGATCACGGAGCTCTCTGTACCCTGGATGACATTGATTGCCTTCCTCGGGTTAGGGAGGTCGTTGATATCGACCTGAGGAAATTTCGATTCACTGGTAGTATCCGCGATGACCGGAGCAACTTCTCCGATCACTAGGATAAATACCAACAGAATGAATGTAACTCTTGGTCTATGATCTTTCAGAATGTTTTCACTCCTGACTGCTTTTTTCAGTATTATAATTTAAGTTATATGGTCGAAAAATTATTTGTTTTTCATAATTTGTTAAATGTTGGACGGAAAAATGAATGTTGAACTTTTGATTACTCGTAGGTAATACTTGGTTTGTGATTCGAAATTTCTGTAAATTAAATATAAGTATTGACAAACTGTTTGTTGTTTTATTCACAAATTTCCTTCAGTTCCTAGTACTATTTCAGTTAAATTACATTGAAACTCTTTATTACAATCTATGATTCTATCAAGTATTTCCAATATTTATATATTCGATAGACTCGATATTGGCCCTTTGAGTTAATGATTACTGATATAAATTATTAAATATTCCAAATTAATTATATTTTGATCTATATTTATCAAATTAGTGAGTTTGTATTTACTTTTAATCAGTGTATTGTTGATTCCAATGCTGTTAATTCATATTTTTATGTAGTGATTGTTGGTAAGGGAAGATTGTTCTCTGTTCTGTCATTGATGACTAGTTTGACAGAATGTCTTACTAGGTAGTATAGATTCAGTTTGATTTAGGGTTACTACTCGTTATTCAACAGGTAATATAATTCAACTAATCACGGGAAGACATTTTCATTACAAATCAATAATTCTTACATTGATGCAGCTTTCGTCTATTCAGTGGTTACTCTTGAACAATTATTGTATACCTCAAAAAAGAGTTATTAAACTATACAACTTGTTAGAAAGTATGAGAGGACCGACAATCGTGTTCAAGGTTCTCCACCTCTCTGACGAAAGTCCAACCGAGTTACTCAAGCTTCTAGGAACGATTGGATTTTCCAAGAGTTACTTCAACACGGTGGGCGTCGATTGTACCTACTCTAAGGGACAGTATCTCTCGGTGGAGATCTCTCTCTCGAACTGGGAGGTGAGTCCCAACGAAAGGTTTCTCAGGGTCAGGAGGATGTTCTACCAAGGGGCAACAATCGCGGTTCTCTTTGTTAAGGAAGGGGGTGAAAGCATTCGGGATATGTGGGTCCAGTCCTTGAACGAAGCGCAATTAGATCTCTCATTAATCTTCGTGGTATACTACAGGACCACACCCAATCAGTCTCTTTCAGAACTCACCCAGTATAGGGTCGCTGAGTTCACTGTCAATGACGTTATGGGGCTCAAGGAGGTCAACCAGGAGTTATATCGTCGTCTGTTCTACATCTCGGAATTCCAAGGTCTTGGGTATGGTGGTGAGGCCATCCGGGAGTACAAACGGGGTGATGTCATAGACGCCGATGGTGATTTATACAATGTGATCATTGAGAACTCGGAAGACATAGAGTATCTGGATGGGGCTTCTATATACACCGTGGTCAACTGTGAGGTATCCATTGACAAATTTCCAGACTCCATGGAGCATCTCTTTGCATACAAGAGCAAGATCTCTGTAGAGGGAATGGTACATGAATCACTCCGAACTCTTAGGTTCAGAGGGTGTGACGTGCATTTCAGTGACGATACCTTTTCTGGATGTCCTATGACAGATCTCACAATAAGGGAGAGTGACATTAGCTTCGACCCTACCAAATTCAGGTTACCCTCATCCCTTGTGCGGCTTGAGATCAATGGGAACGAACTGATTGGCTTTGATCCAGTGATCTTCAGCGGCTGTGATCTGCTGGAGTCACTTTCTATAAATGCCAATGGCCTTGTGACAGTCCCTAAATTCCCCATTCTTCCAGCAGTAACAGAGCTTGATATAGGGGGAAACAAATTCAATAAACTGATCCTGCGAGATATCCTCGGAAGCTTTCCCAAACTGGCAACGCTAAGAATAGAGGGAATTCCCTTGATGATAGACTTAACCGGATGTGAGGATCGTGAAATTACCATCTGGGCTACGAATACCTATGTGAAGTTTACGGGCACACCCTTAGAGCGCACCCGAATTAAATTCCCAAAAGTCTAAGTTCGGATGTAGCTCGTAACTATTATTAAACCAGCAATCATGACTGCTTGTGGAAAAATCTGAAAAGAAGATCCTTATCCGTGTATTCTCTGTCATCTTTATCTCTCTGTTCATAGAACTTTTCCTCTTCTATCCTGGGCAGAGCATATTGGTTCTATTGATAGAAATCCGTGCCTCCGATGTTGTAGGCGCTATTGGGACAATATACGCCTTAATATCAGCGTTCATCTTAAACAATGTCTGGTCGAATTTTAAGGAAGCAGAGCAGGCTGTTCGGGAGGAGAACGAGGCGATCATCAACATCTGGAATTCTGCGGACTACTTCGACGACCTGAAGGAGTCCAGCAAGATGGAGAAGGCTCTTGTCGACTACATCGAGTACGTGCAAAAGAATGAGCTTAGCCACGAGTTTAGAATGTACTCCATCCTTCCTTGCAAGGACTTCCTGAACATTCAGCACGTTATCGACTCTACATCTGTGGAGACAAAGAGGGATGAAATCGTCTTTGCCTCTATCATCTCCACCTACGAGTCACTGTCACGAGCACGTAACAAGCGGATCAGCAGACTTGCATCCGACATGCCCATGTTCCTCAAGATATTCTATGTCTCCGCTTCGATCATTCTCTGGGGAGGATTCGCATTTGAGGGATTCGAGAGTCCAGTATTGT
>JALWRB010000179.1 GCA_027077875.1 Candidatus Heimdallarchaeota archaeon | reverse complement strand
AAACTCTTTCTCCCACTCATGTTTGTCGTGATAACCGCGTGGATTGTCAGCAAGTCACTTCTAGAGTCAGACATCTACGTGATTAAGTTGATCCGTAGGGGTGTAAACTTCGATAATGAGAGTGACCTCTTGGATGAGATAACGGCAGGAGAGATCATGACACGCAACCCAGTTACAGTGTCACCCAAGGACAGGCTTGAAGATGTCATGAGGTTGATGAGGGAGACAGGTCACACCGGATTTCCAGTTGTTGATGGAGAGGATTTAGTCGGAGTTATTACAGAGCACGACATCAACATCGCACTAGACAACCTTGACATGAAGGACTGGATTGTCAACAATGTCTGTAGCAAGAAGCTCATAATGACATATGACAATTGCCCCCTCTCTATAGCATTCCTCAAGATGGATGAAAAACATGTGAACCGACTACCAGTTGTCGACCGCAAAGGTTCAAGGAAGCTTGTCGGTTGGATTACCCGGAGTGATGTTATGCGTGCATACAGAAAGTACAAGACCTACAAAAGGATGCAAGAGGAAGAGGAGAAGCTCTTCGCTCAACTTGAGTGACCAAATACGTAGGTATCACCGTGGTATTTCTCGACTATATCTACAAGGTGAACGGAAGGAGAGTCATGTCAGTAAGCACGGATCAAGTCCCGCATCCTAATTACGAGGATATGGACTTACAAGAGGCTCTCAGACTCATCGACGAGTACTTCGACCTTCTGGATACAGGCAATAAAAGGGGCCTGAACGGAATAGATATACAATTCCGGAGAGTCATGAGACGATCAATGAGCTGAAAAGGAAATTTTCATAAGCCTTGCCTCATTATCATACTAATGACTAGATTCGCAAGGGATCCCGAAACTCTCAAATCCCACATCGCTACATCTATGGGTATGACCGCCCCTGATTTAATGCTGGTAGGGGGTGAGGTGGTCAATACTCTTACTGGTGAAATTTACGCTGCGGACGTGGCGGTAAAGGACAATAGAATTGTTCGGGTTGGAGACATATCCGACCTCAGACAATCATACCCCGATACGATGATAATTGATTGTTCCGACTCTATTCTAATACCGGGGTTGATCGACGCCCACCTGCACACTGAGTCCACACTTATGACTCCGACAAACTTCACGAAAGCAGCATTACCCCGTGGGACCACTACGGTGGCGGTCGATCCACATGAGATTGGAAATGTTCTTGGTATTCCTGGTCTTGAGCTCTATGTCGAGGAAGTCAAGGGTCTACCTCTCGAATTCCTTGTTGAGATCCCTAGTTGTGTACCAGCAGCTCCAACGCTTGAAACTGGGCCAAATATTATCTCTGCCGATGAGTATAAACCACTCTTGGCGGATGACAGGTTCTATGCTCTCGCAGAAATGATGAATTTCCCTGGAGTGATCTACGGAGACGACGAAGTTGTAAAGAAACTCTCATACGCTGAGCAAGCGGGGAAAATCCGGGAAGGTCATGCACCTGGACTTATGGGGAAGGAATTGCAAGCATACATAACCTCTGGCATCTCATCTGACCATGAGAGCTTTACCACGGATGAAGTGATAGAGAAGCTCAGGGCAGGTTGTAGAATCCAGATCAGAGAGGGTAGTTTTGCAAGGAATCTGGTGGAGCTTGCTAACGGGATAAAGGAAAAGATGACAGGTGCTAAGAACCCATGGGATCAAGTGATCATCTGCACCGACGACAAGCATGCCGACGACATACTATACCACGGTCATCTTGATCACTCACTCCGCTTATTGGTCAACGAGGTAGGTCTCGACCCTATCACAGCTGTTCAGATCTGTACGATCAATCCCGCTCGACATCTCCTCCGTCCTGACCTTGGTGCCATCGCCCCAGGGAGAATCGCCAATATTGTTAGAGTTAATAACCTTAAGGAATTCAAGGTCATGGATGTGATTTCTCAGGGTAAGCACGTCGCCCATGAACACCGATTACTTGTCTCTTTCCCAGAGACGAGCTATCCTGACTGGGCTCTTGATACAGTACGCCCTAAGTACGTTCCAACCAAAGACGACTTCTTCATCCCAGCACCTATAGAGGACGGCAAGGTAAAGGTCCACGTCATCGGTGTAATCGAGCACTCACTGGTTACCGATCATTTCTTGGAGGAGGTTCGAGTTGAAAATTCGAGGGTATTGCTTGATGATGGACTGGCGTACTACTTTCTCCTTGATAGGCACGCGAAGACCAGCAATTTCGCAAAGTCCCTTGTACGGGGTTTTGGATTTGTTGGAGATGCAGCAGTTGCCTCAACCGTAGCACATGATTCTCACCAACTCCTTCTCACAGGTAACTCTCCCGAGTGTATGGAGCACGCGCTCAACGAGTTGATCAGATCGAAGGGAGGACAGGTCATCGTGCGGAAGAAAGACGGGGAGTTCGAGACAAGGTTGCTACCCTTACCATATGCAGGTCTTATGTCCACACTTAATCCTGAAAGGATTGCTGAGATCATGCTGGAAATGAAGAAATTCTCGGACAGTGTCTGCCCGGGTATCTCAGAACCATTTATGTCCCTCTCGTTCATGGCTCTGCCTGTTATTCCTAAACTAAAGCTGACTGATAAGGGACTGGTTGATGTCGATAAGTTCGAGGTCATTGACCTCTTTGCTTGAAAACAATTCTATTACATTGTTGTTTCTTCCATTTCCTCCTCCCTCTTCGACTGGAGGTATGCGTCAATACCAAAAAGGAAGAAAAGAACCAAAAGAATACTCATTCCCACGGTAAATCCCCAACTTCCGATGAGGATCCATGTGCCCCCTACAAAGTTACCAATTAGCAGAATGACCGCGGAAAAAAGGATGAGGAGAACTGCCAACTTCCCCATGTTCTGATTTATGGAAGTGAGCCTTGTATCAACCATGAATAAATCATTCCTCAGATGATTTTAAGTCTGTCACAAAACGACAAGTAAACTGTCACCTCATTCAATCTCATTTCACGGATTTCTTAATGTGAGTGTGAATATCCTGAATATGGCTCGGGTCATGGTCATCCTTCATGCGTACCAACCCCCGCTCCCAGTCCAAGAGAAATGGGTTATCGAAAAGGTCGCTGAGAATTGCTACAAACCGGTATTTGAGAGGATCCTCTCGAATGACGTAAGGCTGGTTGTGAACATGAATGCTTCCCTCTCGGAGAACCTTGTGAGCTTGGCCCCACATCTAATCTCTCTCATCAAGCAATCCGTAGAACAGAAGAAAGTCGAATTGCTTGGTTCTGGTGCCTACCACCCGATATTCCCACTTATTGGGGATCACTGGGGACAAAGACAGGTGGAACTAAACCACGACATAAACACTCGGGTGTTCGGTGATTTCCATCCAATCGGCTTCTGGCCCCCCGAATTGGCAGTGGACGAGGACACATTCTCTCTGGTAAGGAAGAACCAGTACTTGTACTGCGTTGTTCCAGAGACGACTGTCCCATCGGTTTGTACATATGGCTTACCAGATGGTGAACTGATCCTCCTACCAAGGGACAAGGATCTGAGCAACACCATCGCTTTCAAGGGGGTCGACTCGGTAGATGATCTTGTCTCCCTGATAGATAATAAGTACGGGAACTCTCCTTGTGTACTGGCAATGGACATGGAGACATTCGGTGAACACAATACGGGCTACTATGAGTTTCTGTTTGAATTCCTCACTCATCCGCGTGTACAGACCCTCACGTTCCGAGACCTGAATTTACGCAGAATTCCAAAGGTTGACAAGATTATCCCCAGTAGTTGGAGCACTGAGACCCACCATCTCAAAAAGGGGATACCTTATCCACTCTGGGATCATCCTAACAATCCACTACACTCACTCATTCTCGATCACATGGACTTGATTGAAATCTACGTGGATGGTATCATCGAACGAATGGAGGATTACGAGGAATTTGAGACCCTGTTCCTCAAGTCCCAACACTCCTGCCAACTGTGGTGGGCTGATGGTTTTGAAGGTCGGTGGTCTCCCTCGATGGTCACCAAGGGGCTAAACCTTCAGATGAAGGTGATCCTCAATGCACCTGCAGATGTGAAAGAAATCTCAGAAAGGATTACTAAAAGAATATATCGGGCGATCAGGTATAGGTCACTAAATTCGGAGGGTTAATTCGGTATCGAAGTCGAAGAGGTGAATATCGCCCTCGTCAATTGTGAGTTGGATCTCCGGATGCTCTTCAAGGAAGCTCTCCGTGAGAAGACCTTTGTGCCTAATTGCCATAAGACCCTGTGGTGTATCGGCATAGAGGAAAGTGTCCGAACCCAAGGGTTCAATGACATCGGGTCTCAACGTGAATTCACCTGCCTTGGTGATCTCGAGGTGCTCGGGTCTCATCCCGATATAGACCTTCGATCCCACTCTGTTCTCAACATCGAAGAGTTTGGGATTAACCTCCTTAGACCCAATGGGGGTCTCTACAACAATGCTCCCATCTCTCCTAGTGAGTATGCCCTCAAGTATATTCATTTCTGGACTCCCAATAAAGGAAGCAACGAATTTATTCTTGGGTTTAAGGTAAACCTCCGTTGGTGAGCCTACTTGCTGAATTACCCCTTTGTTCATGATGGCAATTCGGTTAGCCATGGACATAGCTTCCACTTGGTCATGGGTGACATAGATCGATGTTATCCCAGTCCTTTTCTGGAGTCTTTGGATCTCGGCCCTCATCTGTACCCTGAGCTTAGCATCGAGGTTGGAGAGGGGCTCGTCGAAGAGGAAGCAGTTGGGATTCCGAATAATTGCTCTACCCAGTGCTACCCTTTGTCTTTGTCCACCTGAGAGCTGTGCCGGCTTCTTGTCTAGGTGTTCCGTTAATCCTAGGACTGTGGCTGTCTCCTTTACACTCTCCATGATTGTCCTTCGGTCCACTCCCTTCAATCTCAGTCCGAACGCAAGATTCTCCTTGATTGTCATATGCGGATAGAGCGCATAGCTCTGAAAGACCATTCCAATGTTTCTCTGTCTCGGGGGAAGGTGAGTTACTGCCGTATCGTCGAATATGATTGATCCTGCTGTTGGTGTTTCTAGCCCTGCGATCATTCTAAGGGTTGTAGATTTTCCACAACCAGATGGACCAACCAGTACGAGGAATTCTCCGTCGTGGATATCGAGGTTCAGTGTTCTTACGGCATACTCTTTGCCGAATTTCTTAGTCAGATTTTCAAGTCTTATTCTTGTCATATTATCACCTTATCCCTTGATTCCCCCCGAGGCTAATCCAGCAATGAGGAACCTTTGTAGGTAGACGAACATCAGCAGTATCGGAAGGGCCACTATTATAGAGAATAGGGCAAGATCTGGATAGTAGTAGTATTGTAGATCAGTTCTGAAAACATTGATGAGGGCGAGGGAGATCGTGTACTGAGGTTCTGGGGCCTGATATAGAGTCAAGGCAAGAAGATATTCCGTATAGCCTGTTAGGAAGGAGAACAGAAAGGTCGATGCTAGACCCGGTAGGGATATAGGGAGAATAACCCGAGTGAAAGCTCCGAGTTGTGTACTCCCATCCACCATGGCTGCTTCCTCTAGATCTTTAGGGATAGAGTCGAAGTAGCCCTTCATCATAAACGTGGAGAACGGAACCGCAAATGTCGCGTAGGCTACGGTGAGTCCGAAGATCGAGTTGGTAAGTTGTAACTCGTTCCACATGACCAATAGTGGGAGGAGGAGGATAATTCCTGGGAACATCTGGGTTCCAAGAACGACGGAGATGAAAGTCTTCTTGGCTGGGAAGTTGAATCGCGAAAGCGAGTATGCAGATAGACAGGCCATGACCAACCCATACACCGAGACTCCGGTGCAAATGATGGTGGTCACAATGAACCAGTTTCCAATATGTCTTTCAGTTCCTGTTGAATCTATCAATGTCCACGAGAATTTTCCTGGGGGGAGTCCAAGAAATCTGTCCTCTGCTACGATCATTGAGATGAGAATGAGGAACAGTACCAGTTCCCCTAATAGCATAGAGAGGAAGAGTATAGAGGTGTTCTTGTTCGATGCCAATTTCTTTGAGACTCTCTCGTAATTGAATTCTTGTATTTTATCAAGCCACTTCCCCGAGTGATTCAACTGGCTGTACATAAGGATTCCTAGTATGCCACTTAGGACGAAGTAAATCCACGCTATCCACGAGCCTGAGAAGAAAAAGAACCTCTTGTAGCTATCGAAATCCAGTCTCCTCGACGGATCCAATGGCCACAGCGGGAATCCTGCCTGTATTGTCCTCTGCTCATTTACCGAGACGATGAGGACCCAAATCAGGGGGAAGATTGATATGATGATGAACATCCAGATTATCCCGAATCTAATGAAATTTCCTGTGGAATTGACAAAAGCGAACTTATCCTTCCTAAACTCAGACAAAATTCCAATGAAAAATACGAAGGTGGCCACAGGTAGTAGATAACTCAGGTGCGTTGAAGATGGGATAAGATAGTAAATCCATGGTGTTGTCATGTTGTCAATCCTACCCCAAGTCACTCCGTCTAGGTTGTACG
>JALWRB010000178.1 GCA_027077875.1 Candidatus Heimdallarchaeota archaeon | reverse complement strand
CAATGACCTGCACTGAGTTCCCAACCAGAATAGACTTAATGTGCGCAGCGGAATTTCCCTCCATGTGCTTGAAGAACTCCTGATCCCATGGTACAAGTCTTTTAAACTGTTCCACGACGTCAGTCTTAACATCCGGGTCTGCTCCCTCATTAATGGTCAGTCCACAGGTGGTGTGCGGTACGTAGATGAGCAGTGCCCTCACATTCTCATCAACTGATCTCTGTATGTAGTCGGTGATGTCAACCATCTCCGTGTGTTCGCTGGTTATTACTTGTATGCGTTTCACAACTACCTCCTAAATCTGATTTTTCTAATCTATTAGGGTTGCGGGAAGAACAATTGTGATATACACTGGCTAAATCATCGAGTGTGGGCAGTCGCTTTATCCTCTTTGTAAGCTCATTCTGTAGCAAGTGTATTTATGTCCGCAGACTCCTCAAGGAGGTAATAGGTGACAGGTTCGAGGAGATTAATATATCGGATAACGCTCCAGAAATAATGAAGTTTAGACCAACAACAGTTCCCACATTAATCCTATTGCACGATGGAGAGGCTATAGTCACTTTGTCTGGAATCATAAATTCGAATACGCTGGAGGCAGTTCTCCACATATACTTAACCCTCCAATCTAGTGACGAGGAATAAGGAGTTACTTATCCATCAAATATTAATATTAGAACGTAGTTAATATTGTGTGAACTATCGGGTGATAGTCCTACTACCTATTCTACTGTTCCTCACTCCTAACGTATCGAATGGACAGGTTACTGGTGCGCTAAGTTTGGATCTCGATACAGTCTCTCTTGAGATAGGCGAATCTGCAAATATTACAGCTACATTGACTGTTGCAGGGGTTCCAACGAGTGGAGCAACCCTACTATTTGAGGATGGTACCCCTGACATCGAAGAGGCGTTCATTGATTTAGGAAACGGTTCGTATATTGTCCCACTGCGCTCCTCAGACACTGCTACACTTCCTCCTGGGAATTACACCGAGAGAGTACTGGCCCGATTGAATGGTGAAGTCGTAGCAAACGCAACTTTAAGTCTGGAAATCACAGCAAGTGATTTTGTCTCTCCTGAAATTAATATTGTGAGCAGTAGGGACGCGATTGAGGATTCAAACTACAAATTAAATTTGTGGGGTAGAGATGAGACTGAATGGATGGATCTTTCAATCTTTGTCGGAGGGGTATTGTATTACTTCATCAAGAACCCATATCCTGTCACGAGAGAGGAGGGCAGCGTTAGATATAATCAAACCCATGTGTATTTTGATGACTGGATAAACATCAAGGGGTTTTCTAAGGATGTTAATTTCACAGATAATAAAATCAGTATTGCAATCAGAGATCGATCGTTCAACTCTGTTAATGACACTCTTCTGATTGTGGGAGATTACATCGATCCATTAGTCACATTTCTTACTCCAAACTACAGCACATTTAGCACACGTGATATTACAATTGAGTGGGAGGTGAAGGATGATAGCAATATCTCAAAACAAGTACTTTTCATTGATGGGAAGGAATGGATTCCTCTCAACGTGAAGGGAGAGACCCTTCTCGATCCTAATGACCGAAGTTTGACCTTTTTCTTATCTGTTCCTAAAACCGAAGGTAGATCCTTTACCGTCAGACTTGAGGTTACAGATGAATTCGGGAATGTAGGGGGCGCGTCAGTTACACTTCTATTTGACAACGTGGGTTATATCTCCAGTACAGAGGAGCAAGGTGGTTTTGCTTCAATTGTCTCCAATGGTTCAAATCCTGTCCTTATTGGACTACTTGTTGCAATCCTAACTCTGGCAATAGTGGGTTTTGGTGTCGTTGTGGCACGGAAGTTCATGACCAGAGAAACCGCTACCTCTGACATAGGTTTGAATGATAAGCTAGAGGGTATGTTTAATATTTTTGGTGATTCAGCCTTTCGAGGTCCACTAGAGAATATATTGAGAAACTATCTACCCCGGTTGTCAAAGGGTAAGAGACGTATAAAGAAAACATTACAAGATCTTAGAAATGATCTAGTCAAGGAAACGGAGACAAAGGTAGCTGATGCAAGCTTAAAAGATGTGGTCCTTCAACACATTAAAAGTACCTTTGATTCAATAGAAGGAGAATTAGAAAGATGAAATGTAAAAATAAACAAAACATAACCCCTCATTTGAGGAGAGCAGTTTCACCTATAATTGCGGTTGTGCTCATTATCGCTTTGACTGCAGCTGCGGCAGGAACCGTCTGGGTAATCTTCCAACAGATCTCGGACGTCGAGAATGGTGATCTCTTTATAGAAAAGGTCTACGTAACCGACGTAGACGATAACTCTGTTGGAGACACCCTAACAATTCAAGTGAGGAATATAGGTACTGGCGTTGCAATTATCACTGACTTGAAAGTTGAAGAAGACGGGGTAGAGTTGACCTCTTGGACCCTTCTGAATGACTCCTACACACTTGAGACGGGACAGATTGGATTCGTTTTTGCTCAGACCCTCACTCTAAGCGACCAGATAAACACAAATTCGGAGATACTTGTCTCCCTCTCTGGCGATGGGGTCATCTCTAACATATTCAAAGTACTAGTTCCAAATGAGCTATCTGGACTACCCGAGGTCTTTTCTCTAGGTACTGCAACTAACACTAGCCAGATGTCTTCACAAGGTTGGACTACAACTAATCTCAAAGCTCATGGCGGGTCAAATGGTAATTGTGTCGATGATTCCGGCAATACCATTCCAATCTGCCTCGTCGGTGGAGACATTTACTTTGAGACCAATGACGATGTACTATATTGGCTAAACAACGACGCATTCAAGGTGAAGAATGGAGTGATTGAGTTCTCATTCCTCTGGGGTGACAACGATGCTATGGGTGTGATGTTTAGAATGATAGACACGAACAATTACTATTGGATTGGCTACACGGAGGACCACAATGGACCGAATAACCGAGCTGGTGATTCAACGACAGGGACTCCTTATTTCACCTATGACGCGAGGTTCGAGCTTCATAAGGTAGAGGCTGGGGTCAATACAATACTTGCAAATTCAACAGCACCATTCTCTCTTCCACCAGGCACACAATCATCAAAAACCGGTCCGTTTAAATGGATGATCACCTTCAGTGGAAATACTATCTCACTTCAGGCGACACCTTCTGGTAGCTCAACCTATCAGGAGATTTTCACAATCACTGATTCTACCTTCTCCAATGCAGGTTACTTTGGGGTTTTCAGTCTCGCTGCTCAGTATTCTGTAATGCAAGACTTCTCAGTGGTTGCCTAGTTCCTATAGTGTTCATTCTTTAATTATCCAAGCTTTTGAAAACTTTCTACTCTGGAACAACGATCCTATTCCTGTAAATTGTTTCATCCTGAGCACCTCCTCCTTGTCCATACCCAACTCTTGAGAGATACGCTTATCACTCCAACCTTTGAAGTAGAGCTCCGCAACAAGTTCACTCATAGGTTCTACTCCGTGGACTCCCCTAGCTCTGTTGTGCCTCACCGTTGATGCCATCCTGTCCTTGATGTCCTTATCGATCACAACGATCGGGAGATACCCCTTGACACTCTGCTTGATGTCATCGTACTCTTTTCCAACTCGATTTCTATGGAATCCATCCACCACGATGTACCTGTCTTTTTTCTTGTCGTAGAAAGCGACGATTGGCTGCGTGTACCCATCCCTCTCAATAGAGAGCTTGAGGAGTTCCATCTCAGGGGGTGCAACGCTGTTAGGATTGTAATCATTGGCCACTACTCTATCCGCTTTGACCCATCGTACTAGATCGACTGGATGGTTCTGTATGGGATTGAGCTCCATTAGTTCCTTCCTGATCTCGTTGAGGATATCGATTCTCTCTTCCTCATCAAGTGAAGCTACTTTTTCCTTGATTTTACTGAGAAGGTGCTCGATGTCAGTGTCCATTATAAGTTCAGCTCCAGAGTATTGTATTTAGACCTCTGGATTACTATCTTAAAATTTTTCTCCTTGAGGTGATCCATGACAATTTGGGACATCGTGACGGTTTGCACACGCTTTGCACCGTCTCTCTTTGCCATATTAATCCGCATGTCGACTATCTTGCTGTAGATTCCTTGCCGTCTGTAATTGGGGAATACGTAGTCACTCTGCATCTTAGCAGTACCATTCTTTAGGAGTTTGTATGAACCTACACCGAGGACATTGCCGTCAGCGTCGAGGGCTACCAACCACTTGCGGTCGTATTCATCCTTAAGATAAGGGAGCTCTTTTCTCACATCTGGAGAACTGAAGAACTCTCCCAATGTGCAGTAGAAATACTTATCTCGCTTTTCTAAGACCTCGATTTTGTATTCCATGAGCTAGATTTGTACTTCAATTATATATCGATCCTCATACCGACATTAACTACCTTGTGTAGCTTTGACCATTAGGGCTGTGCATACACGGAAAATTATACACTCAAAGTTGATATTGGATCAAATCTATATTCCATAAATTTCCTTGAATTCCTTGTATTTGTCATAGAGATACACTGATTGGGAGAAGCTCAATGCCTTACACACTTTGTCGTTCTTTATGATTACTTTAGCCAACCTCTCCCAAGCGGGGAGATTCCTATACCTCTCTCCATCCGGTTTGATCCATGCGGGATCATCCTTGGGTGGAAGTGCGTCGAAAAAGTCCTCTAACTTCCACCCTTCCTTCTCCTCCCACCACTTGATAAATACCTTGAACTTACTCTTGAACCACTCTGCCTCGAATCTTGGAAGGGTCTCCAAGAGGAACTCTGTGTAAGATTTCCATGTATGTCCTTTTGGTAAAATGACCTTACGGTGTCCCAGAAGAAAGCTGTTGGAGTAGAGTGCTCCGAAGTTAGCCCCACTTACCCGCCGAACGATCTTTCCCCATGTGTGTGGCTCGAATCGCTGGAAGAACTCCAACCCTCTCCTCTGATCGTTGCCATAGGGTTGGCACAGCCTCGCTTGGTGTATGCTCACCCCTCCGATGTACATGGCATCGTACACTTTGTTGTAGTCATAATTATTCATTCCGACGGCCTTCCAGACATCCTCTGTACGCCAGTCATATATTGGGTAGAAATTGTAGATATCCTCTGCGATTTCAGTTGTCCAGCGTAGGCCCTTGTACCTAACTTTGCTGTCCGACATCAAGGTTCTAAACCTGTTTAGGCTCTCATCGGTTCTAATAGCTACTGCACAGGCAGTTTTGCCAGGTTTCCTACCTTCCCACTCTGTGTGGAACCATTTGGCGAAGTCAATGATGAAATCCTCGAACTCCATGGCGTACCTGAAGAATGGAAAGTAGTTGACATCTGAAATGACACCTGGGTGGTCCGGCATTTCACGTACCCATATATCCTTCTTGTCTGGATCCCAACAGATCCACTGCGGATCGTAGACACTGACCGCGTTCCTCAAGCTCAGGGGGAGGCATATCCAGAAAGGAACAACCTCTGGTCTCGAGAAGATCCTTTCTGCATGAGCAATTGTGGCCTCGTACTGGGCTTCGAAGTCGATATAGAGGACATTGAGGGGGAGTTTTCTCATTCTCCTTGCCACGTCGATAGCGAGCTGGATCAGCATCGAACTGTCCTTCCCAAAGGACACTGAGAAATAGATGTTCTCAAACTCGTTGAAAATGAATTCCAGCCTTTCGATTGCAGCCTCATAGACGTTCTTGTCTATATACTGTTTCATCGCCGATGCAGGACGTTCATCATCATGCTCATCCATTAAATCACTATCTCTATTGAGATTTAATAACCTTCTTTCAGGATAGGTATTCTCAAATATCTTGGATACGATCGGTAATTGTGGAAGTTTATAAGAATGACAGGAGAGAGATCACAAAGGTCGTTATAACAGCGGTAATCCTCTCGGTAGTTTCACTGTTTCTTTTCGGGTACGACGGCTTTATCGGTGATATACTGGGATTCGTAGGTATTGTTATCATCATCTCCTCTGTCCTCTACTCAATGGAAGTCATAAGTTTCAAACTTTACCTCGGTAAGGACAAGATATCCAAGAGAAGTTTACTCTTTGCCTTTGACTTGCCTTATGCTGAAATAGATCATGTAGGTGTGAAGAGTGAGGGATTCGGTAGGGTTATAGCCTCAAGCACGGTTCAGTTGAAGTCTTCTCAAAAGGACTACAACATTAACCTGAGTTACCTCTCATCCACAGAACGGTCTGCGATAATCGAGTTTCTTCTCGATCGGTGCAGGTAGTGCAACACGGATGTTGAGATTACTCACCTTCTGATATTTTTCAGAACGAATCCTTTAATCCTCAGTTGTTCTTTACCGCATATGCAACGGAGGACTGCTCATGAACCCAGCTCCCCTTAAGGACTACCTAAATCTGTACGGTGCGTTCCTCTTCTTAATTGTAGGGGTTCTCTTCCTATATCAGACGTGGAGAAAGAACAGAAACACACATCTATTGACAGTGGGATTCTTCGTAGCTTTTATCGGTCAATTCTTCCAATCACTTTTGCTAATTCAGACAGCAGAAGGCTGGGGATATTTTTCAAGTATAGACCTT
>JALWRB010000177.1 GCA_027077875.1 Candidatus Heimdallarchaeota archaeon | reverse complement strand
GATCCTCCCACGTCGCTCCCATGTGGTGCAGCTCCCTTAAAAGAAGGCGGAGGTACCTCAGGTCTCCTACTCTGCACAGGGACAGCTTGAAGTCCTGTGGAAGATCCTCGAAATCCAGTCCCCAGTGTACCCTGAGCAGTCTGACGAGGACGTACAGCGGGCGGACGTCGCAGTGGTTGAGGGCGCAGGATATCGTCCTGGAGTATGGTCTGATCTCCTCCCACGGCACCCCCTTCTCTGCTAGTAGCCTCAGTACCGCTGTGGCTGAACGGAGTGACCATCCTGCGTACTCGGTGTCCTTCAGGTAGACTCTCTGCCCGGTCACTTGGGCGTAGACCTTCCACCAGTCGCACCTCTTGGAGAAGACGTACGGCAGTAGCTGCCTCACGTTCCCTGCCTCTTTCAGGAAGGTCACGAGGTGACTTGACCTGCTCCTCCAGAAGATCCGCTGAAGCCATTCGTGCGGCAGATCGGTTAAGACTATTCCCGGCTGGTGAATTCTGATGAGTCTGGATACCCCGAGGATCTCCGAACTCTCGATGGAGGAGAGGATGGTCTCCGTGCTTATCGATATGTCAGGCTGTACGATCTTGGAGCAGTTGAGGAGGTAGGTCGCGAGGTGTGCGTCACTGTTTCGGACGATGAGCTCGACGAGGTCGGTGGGTACCCAGCTCACCTCGAAGACCCTCCACACGAAGAGGATCAGCTCACCGACGAGATAGTCCTGCTCGATGCTCCAGCTCTCTCCCGCTGCCCTCCTTCTGGTTGCCCGTGATGCCACCTCGGTCAGCATCTCCTTGTTCACGTCCTCCCACTCGATGGAGTCGCGGATGAGCTCGAGGAAGACCATGGCGTGCACGGTGTCGAGCTTGGAGAGGTCCCTGTTCAGGTTCTTCACATTGTACTTCCCCGAGATTATCGCCGCGTAGAACCTGTCCTCCCCTCGGAACTGGTCAGTGCAGCGGTGGTTGAGTACCCGCTTAGTTCTCGGTGGTGGGTCCTCACCGAGCCTCTTCCTGATCCTGTTGTACAGTTTTCGCTCCTTCCTTCTCCATGTGAGCCCTTCTCCATCCAAGTAGTGGGTCCTGAACTTCTTGAAGTAACTTCCGAGTTCTTCCCAGCGGGTGTATAGGAGCTCCTTGACAGAGTCGTCAACTCCCTCCACCCTGCTGAGTGCCATCGATATCCTGTAGAGGACGTGCTCCGGTCTCCGTGCGAACTTCAGCTCCTTCCGCAGCTCCTTGGATATTCTCCCCGCAATATCGGTCGGGAGCAACCGTTCGATGTAAGCCGTGAAAGTGGGTTCCACATAGCTGTATGGTATTCTCCGTACATTAATCGTTCGGACAGGTATGTCATTTCCTTATCGTGTTCATCGGTATCGAACTCGTCGTGGGTGACGTGTACTTCTTTCAGTCTGGTCTTGATCCTATGGTATGCATATCTTGATCAAGGGTATGAGCCTCAGGGAGATCGTGTCTAAGAAATCGATACAGGTCTCTGCCAGATTGTATCACCACAGATCCTCAAAAGATTTTACCACTGCGGGCAATCTGAGCTCACTATCTTTATGTACCTCTGTGAGAAATATTGTCTATGGGAGATGCTTTGGTCAATCCTGATGTTCTCAAATGGGCACGTGAGAGAAGAGGGTTAGATTTGGCTGAGGCAGCAAAGAAGATCCGTGTTTCCCCTAAAAAATTGGCTGCTGTCGAGAGCGGTCATAAACACCTAACCTTTAACCAATTGCTCAAGGTTTCCAAGGTCTACAAGCGGGCTCCAATCGTCTTCTATCTGGATCATATTCCCGAGGATTACAGTCTCCCCGATTTCAGATCGAGGGGGAACGAGTACAGCGGCGATCTGGATGTCGTGATCCGTGACTTCCTCACCCGGAAGCAGAGGATTGAGTCACTTTCCAGGTCACTTGGTGTCACGTTCGACTACAGCTACGTCGGTTCTGAACAATCGGAGGACGGTGTTCTCGCAAAGATGAACCAACTCCTACCTTATTCCCTCGAAGACCTCAGGGGCAAGAGGGACAATGAGGTCCTGAAGTACTGGAGGAGGAGACTTAGTACCCACGGGATTATGGTCTTCCAATTCGGTGGAATTGATCGTGAGGTAACAAGGGGTTTCCTCCTACGTGATACTCCATATCCTGTAATTGCACTGAACAAGAAGGACAGCCACTATGCCCGTGTTTTTACCCTCTTTCATGAGCTTGCCCACCTGATCAGAGGAGAAGAGGGTGTATGTGAGAAAGAGAGTGAGATAAGGGGGATTTCTGACATAGAGGTTCTCTGTAATCGGGTAGCAGGTCGTTATCTTGTGCCAGATGGATATCTGGAAGAATGTACTGATTTTGAGGTGCCGAAGCTCTCCCAGAGATTCAAGGTAAGTTATTCAGTGATTGGCATTCGATTCGGTGTAGAAATCCCTCCCCAGAAATCAAAGCAGAGAGAGGGTAAGGGCGGAAACTACTATCTCAATTTTGCAAATACATGGGGAGAAAACTTCATTGACCTTGTAATTCGATCTGTAAAGAGTGGTATGCTCGAGGAGAGTCAAGCGATGGATCTAACGGGCCTCACAATAAATGGTTACGACCTTGTCCAGTTCCTTGTGGTATGCCGGCCTTGAGATTTCTCTTGTACACTCGAATTAAGTATTATGGACCGGGTAGGGCGGTCGCTCCGCTGAGGAGGAGGGATTCGTCTATTGGTGGCACACTCCGATCCGGAAAATTACGGTTTTTAACCCTCTCTCCTAAGATTGTGAGGGCAAAAATTCAGTTTCTTTTTGGTTATATATCCGTGTATGGTGTGATTGCTAACCTGTAGAATGATACCACTTTCCCCCAAAATCTGCTTTATCTCCCATTTCAAGTTAGAATTGTATGTCAAATATGCTCTTACAGTCTTAGTATGGTAAGTATCTCTTTATCGGATATCTGGTATAGTAAGTTATTCCTGATCTATTAGTTCCAATCTTGCGGAAATATAAGACTTGGAAATGCATAGTTTTCTTGAAGGTCAACCAGAGACATTCATTATACGAATTTTCTCCTCTATACTGTATTCATCTCGTAATAGATTATGGTTGTATTTTCATCAATTCTAATATTCTATCCAAAGGTTCTGAGATAGATTAAAAAACATATATATTATCTGGGACTGACAAAATATCTCAATGGAGGAAAAACTATGGCTCTGCGAATAGTTACGAGATTGAAACACTCATTCAGGATAATTTTATCGAAGCTGATAATTATTGTTTTACTCTTATCTATGAGTATAATAGGAATCTCAGCTCACTCTGAATTTTTGGAGTCAACGAGTTCATCATCACAGTATGACTCGCAAATAAGGAGTCAAGATATACAATCGGTACTTGATCCAATTATTAAGGAATCTCAGATTGAAAAGAGGTCCTCACTACCTCCCTTCCTCACAGAAAAGTTCCTGGAGGAGAGGGTGTCCCTAACTGATTTGCTGACTGATGAGATGTCATGGGATAATGATGACCTCTTTCTTCCCGACAATGTATTCAATTTGTTCAGTGGTAACTCTGAATACGTTTTCCGAGGAAGATTGGTTTCCACATATTTCTTTGGAACTGGGATTGTAATCAATTTGAGAGACCGTAATCAAATTTTCACTCTTCATCCAGAGACTGACACAGGGATGTTTTCTGGGCCACTACTTGATTCTAGCAATGAAAATCTACTAAGTTACTATAACAGTATTACAAAAACTACAATCAAATTTGAAATCGTCAATGGTGAGTTGAAATTCTCCGTAAGTACTCCAGTCAAATACCTTAATAGTATACGGTTTAAGGTGTCTGGAAATGATATCTCCCTTAAGTTGCGAGGATCTTCATTACTTGTTACAAGTAGAGGTGAAGAAGTATGGAGATATGAGGGATTGATGGTATCACCTTCTGATATATTTGGTAGAGATAAGTCAGTGAGGTTTAGAATAATTGGTTCTTCGGAATATGGATTTGAGGCAGCTAATAGTGGGGATCAAGTGGACAATCTTATGTTGAATATTAGTCCCAGAATAAGGTTTGCTCTAACCATAAGGGCCAGTGGTCAATCTTCAGGAGAAGCAACTATCATAGATGCCGACGGTAATGTATATTTCACAGGAGGTGCAGCGTTAGGTTTTCCAATTAAGAATGCCTACCAAGACTCTGTAATGGGAGGTAGTGATGCATTTGTTTCGAAATTTACATCAAATGGAACTATGATCTGGAGTACTTACCTTGGTGGAAAAGATAGTGATTCTGCAGAGGATATTGCCATAGACAACCAAGGTAATGTGTATGTCACAGGTTATACATATTCTAGCGAATTTCCACTAGTCACGTCCATTTCAGACAGGAGGTCGGAAAGAGTATTCGTGTCCAAATTTGACAATGGAGGTGAATTACTCTGGAGCAAGATACTTGATGGAGCCTTTGAAGACAGAGCATATGGGATAGCAACAGATTCTCAAGGAAATGTCTACATAACAGGATATACAACTTCTGATGACTTTCCAGTGAATGATGCTTTCGACTATTCAGTAGGCGGAACAGATGCCTTTGTGACAAAACTCTCTCCTTCTGGTTCGATAATATGGAGTACATATTTGGGTGGTGGTGGAGTTGAGAAAGGGTATGATATTGTTCTTGATCCTGATGACAATGTCTTGGTTATTGGCTATACGGAATCCACCGATTTCCCAGTGAGTAATGCTTTCGACACAACGTACAATGGAAATAGCGATGTGTTCATCTCCAAATTTGCTGGGGATGGTACTCTTGTCTGGAGTTCGTACTTTGGGGGAAGTGCGGAGGACTATGGATATGGGATTGATGTTGATTCGAATGGTGAAATCTACATAACAGGGTCTAGCTATTCGTATGATCTACCCGCTATTATTGAGGATGAAAGATTTCCTCCCCTTGGTGTTTTTTACTCCAGAATCTACAGTAACGGAACTCCTGTTTGGACTAATCTAGGTCCTGGCTTTTGGAGCAATGGTGTAGCAGTTGACGATCTAGGAAACGTCTATGGAACTGCATATTCTGATGACTTTTCCTCTGGAGTATTACCATATTATAATCTCACATATAATGGCGGAAGCTCGGACGTTTATGTGGTAAAGTTCCTACCGAATGGAACTTCTATATGGACTGTGCTAATTGGGGGAAGAGAGGAGGATATCAGTCGTGGTATCGCTATCGATCAATCAGGGGATATAGTTATCGGTGGAATTACTTCCTCTGTGGATTTTCCTGTTGTTAATGCCTATGATGAAACATACAACGGGCGGGTTAACTCTTTCCTCCTACAAATGAACTCGACTGGTCAATTGATATGGAGTACTTATCTTGGAGGTGGAGGTGAATCTGACGGTAAGGACGTTGTTGTTAGTGAAGACGGATTTAGCTATATCGTTGGTAGCATTGATGGTGAAGACCCAAATATGGTTGGTGGCTTCGATACGTCATTGAATGGTCAGTATGATGTCTATGTATCTAAAATCTCTAGTGATGGAACTCCAGTCTGGAAGACGTACCTTGGAGGTTGGGGAGAAGATAGGGGAATGGGTATTGCCATTGATTCGTTTGGATACGTTTACGTCACTGGGTCAACTAGCTCACAAAATTTTCCTACCGTGAATGCATACAGACCCACATTGAATGGTTCCGAAGATGCCTTTATCTCTAAATTTGATCCCAATGGAACATTAGTTTGGAGTTCATACTTCGGTGGAAACGGTACAGATGTAGGGACAGACATTGAAATTGATCCATACGATAATATCATCATCACTGGATACACTACATCCCCAAATCTACCCATAATCAGCGAGATAGACGGAACTTTGAACAACACCGATTCCTTTGTCGCGAAGTTTAACAGTACTGGTGATTTGATCTGGAGTACATACCTTGGTGGAAGAGGTGCGGATCAAGGCAATCGGGTTATAAGCGACTCTCTAGGTTCTATTATTATTGTTGGTATAACAGTTTCCGACGATTTTCCTCTCCTTAATGCTATAGACGACACGATAAATGGAATCGATATATTTGTGACGAAATTTCTGACGAATGGTTCTCTTGCTTGGAGTACATTGTTGGGAGGAAGTGGAACTGAGTGGGGGTATGGATTAGCCGTAGATCCTGATGACAATGTCTATATCTCAGGCGATACTCAATCGCTTGATTACCCCCTAAAATCTCCATACCAATCCGACACTAATGGTGCAGGAATTATACCAATCTTGACCAAGATTTCTGGAGAAAATGGAAGCTTGGTCTGGAGCACATTCCTTGTAGGAAGTACCATGGACATTGGACGTGGCGTTGTCGTTGATCTAAATGGATTTGTATATCTTATTGGAGATTCATTCTCACAGGACTTTCCGCTATTAAACAACGAGGAGAAACGCGAACTAGATGGTTGTTTCGTCTCTAAATTCTCCTCCAATGGAGAATTGCTGTATAGTTCTGTAAATTCTTTAATAGGTGATTCGTGCTATAGTGGAGGTACTGAC
>JALWRB010000176.1 GCA_027077875.1 Candidatus Heimdallarchaeota archaeon | reverse complement strand
GAGCTTGGCGAAGACCTGTGTCGCCACCTTGGCTGGACAGTAGACCATCCAGCTGAAGTTGCCCTCCTCGTCGAACGAGAGGTTGGAGAGGAACGGGAATTCCCGGATGCTCTTGACATATAACCCGATCTCTTTGATCCTTCCCCTAAAGAGGTAGGTGGAATCCAGTCCAAAGATCGCACGGTTGTACGCCAGGGTATAGCGGAGGATCACTCCCGTCTCGTGCAGTCTCTTGATCCTCCGGGAGAGCGTGGAGATGTCGACGGGGTAGTCTGCTTGGATCTTGGTGAGGCTCACCTTCCCGTTGATCGTGAGCTCCCTGAGGAGTTTCAGCTCGATGTCATCGAGGCTCTCGGGCTGTCGGTCATAGGGGTTCTCCAGCTCTATCCGTTCGGGCACGAAGTCCTGCACGACGTAGTTCCAGCGTCGGAGATCGGTGTTCACCTGCCTCAGGTCGTCCTTGGTGTTGACGAAGTACAGCGGCTCGATGAACGATACCTTCTTGCAGTACACATTGACGCTGGCTGCGATGATGCAGGTCTTGAAGAGCTCGATGCTCTCCCTTGGAAGGTCAACCATGACGTAGAGATTCCCTCCTACCCCGTACGTCCGCACCCGGTAGTAAGTGTACGGGTGGTCGTCGAGCATCCTCTCCAACTTGAGATATGCCGCATTGTCCAGGACCTCCTCGAAGACTATTCGCAGTCTGAAGAGTCCTATGGATGCTGGAGAGTAGTTCGCCACCACCTCTGTCTGTTCCCTTGTGCCAAGGATGGAGTCCTCGTAGGTGGTATTCTGCCTGAGCACTCCCATCTCCTTGAGCTTAACCACCCGGTTCTTGACCGTATTGGCCGACACTTCGAGAACCTTTGCGATTCTCTCGTTGCTCGCCCGGGGGTCGTTACGCAGGGCTAGGAGGGTGTCCAGCAGGCTCTCCTTCAGGCTCATGGTCCACTTACCTGTGTGCCCAGATCGCCGGGATCGGTGTTGTCACCACCGGGTGGGTCGAAGGTAAGGGAGTCGTAGCCCATCACGTTCCTGAAATTGGACAGGCGGGCATAGATCTCCACGGTGTACCATCCCGACTCCAGAGCGTGGTCGTAGAAGGTGTTGGTGACGATGAAGGAGGTGAGGGGCGTGCTGATCTGCACGACGTAGACGAAGTCTCTGCCCGAGGGGAGTGTGAGCACGATGACGTACTCTACCTCTCCGCTGGAGACGCCCGTGAGGTCGAATCTGGTCTTGACGATGACGTCGAAGACTCCGTTGTTGTCCACATCCTCGTAGTATCCGTCGAAGATATCGAAGGTCATGGTGGGGTTCGCTGCCGAAGCAGGTATGATCGCGATCGGTTGAATCATGATCACGATGACTGAGAGCATAGCTAGGTATCTTGCTTTCATACCTGCAAATTTCCACTGAATTATTAAATATATTTGCGAAAAATTGCGGACTCCCGCGGTATATTTTCTGCAAAGTGCGCACTCGTGAACACACCGGGGAGTCATCTCTCAGTTGCTCGTGCTGAAAAACAAGGCGGTTCTCTCTGGTTGCACAGTTTTTCCAGAATACCGAGATGTAGTTCTGCCCTAAAT
>JALWRB010000175.1 GCA_027077875.1 Candidatus Heimdallarchaeota archaeon | reverse complement strand
TTGACCTGTTCATCTATGTTTATTAGAGTATCCCGTTCTTCCCATTTAGAAATGTATATCTGATCGATATCAAGCGGGTTGACATCCTGAAAACTGGAGAGAAAGATACTATTATATGCCAACAGTAGAAATGGGAGTATTGAATTCCATTATTTCTATATCCGGACTAGAGATGGTATATGAATCGAAAATTCGGAGGAGCCTTTTTGGAAAGCCAGATATTAGGCGGGTACATGCACTCCGGGGAATTAATCTTGAGATCCCCGAGGGTAAGATCTTTGGTATTCTAGGGCCTAACGGAGCAGGTAAGTCAACCCTAATCAAGTGCCTGACCACACTCCTCATTCCAACAAGTGGAGATCTGTTCGTCAATGGCTACAACGTCCTCACCGAGGACAAGGATGTGAGAGCGAGTATAGGTTGTATGCTCATGGGAGAGAGGGGGCTATACTGGAAGCTCACTGGACGCGAAAACCTTGAGTTCTTCGGGAAGCTCTACGCCCTTCCTCGTGAATTTTTGGATCGTCGTATTCCCGAGTTACTCCAGTTACTCGATTTGGAGGAATTTGCAGACAGGACTGTTGAGGGGTACTCCTCTGGACAACGTATGAAATTTGCGTTTGCAAAGGCACTTCTCAACGACGCCCCCGTTATATTCCTCGATGAACCGACTGTTGCCATGGATGTTCATGGTGCTAGAAAATTACGGAGTATTGTTAAGGATCTCCCTAAGGCTGGTAAGACGGTTGTGTACACTTCACACATCATGAGCGAGATTTCTGAGCTTTGTGATGAGGTTGCGATAATCGACTATGGAAAGATCATTGCTCTTGACACTCCTAGAAATCTGGTGAAATCATCCAAGTTGGAGAGGTCGCTTGTTGTCACTGGTATAATCTCCGAAAACGTGGTGGACAAACTCCGTAGCCTCCCCAATGTTCAAGGGATTGGAGTGTCCTCTAACGAGTTTACCGAAGTTCATATCCAGTTTGAAGGAGAGAACCCCCTTACTGAAGTCACACAGGTCTTGGTACAATCTGGTAGTACGATCCGGAGTATAGAGTTGGTAGAGCCCACACTTGAGGACGTCTTCATCGATCTAACTGGTCGGTCTCTTTCAGAAGATTCGGAGGTGAGACCATGAGCATGGATGTCCTGGATCACAAGCAGTATAGAAGCCAATTCTCATTCAAATCGAACATGGGGATAATTTGGTCAGTATTCATACAGAGGATGACGCAGATCATGAGATACAAAGGTGCTCTTTTCTTTGACATAATCACCCCTCTTCTCTTTGCAATATTTCCTATCTTCATTGGCGTATCTGCTGCAGGTAGTATTGACAATGCGTCATCACAGTTCCAAAAAGCGGTCAACTCCGAATCTGCTAGTTTTGTTCTCTACGCGATCCTTGGAGCTAATGTATTTCAGATCGTCAATGGTGCGCTCTTTAACTTCGGATTCTTCCTCAGAAGGGAGCAGATCACTGGTACACTTGAATCACTCTACCTTGCGCCAACTAACCAAGTCTACGTTATGTACGGAACTGGTCTGTATGCCATTGTCAGAGCCTTCATTAATTTCGTAATTTCACTTGTACTTGCAGCGGTTCTCTTCCAGATCAATCCCTTCACAAATCCCATTTCTGTGATCTACTCACTACTCTTCCTTCTCATTGGAATGCTTCCACTTTACGGACTGGCATTTGGCTTCGGTGCACTTGTTGTGAAGTTTAAGGACATGCAGAGCTTGCAGGGAGTCATCAGTAATCTCATCGGGGTGGCAATGGGTATCTTCTTCCCCATCACTCTCCTTCCCACATACATACGATTCCTCTCCTACATCCTCCCTCCTACTTGGCAGAATGCTGGTGTACGGTCTATCCTCGTTGGAACCGACTGGATACTGGGAAATTGGTACCTCGATCTTGCTGTACTAATCGCCATGTCTCTCTTTTATCCTGTAATCGGAAGTAAGATTTACTCATTGACTGATCGATCGATCAGGAAGACACAGGGTCTAGGGGTGTTCTAATGAGTGCTGTCATTGCCATGGTCAAGAAGGAAGGAATCATCTTCCTACGCTATCCCACCCGGATTCTCAGTGCGATCATCTTTCCACTCTTTCTCACACTCATCTACGCGTTCACTAATGATCTCTTCACGCCAGAAGCAATTACAGGCTTCATCTCCACGAATCTCTTTGTGGGTATGGCTATTTTTCTCGTCATTTCGATTGCCTCAGAAGCACCTACGCGAATAATTGAAGAACAACAACAAGGGACTCTCGAATCAATATTTCTAACTCCCACGGTGAGGTATTCGACAATTCTGGGCGTCCTCACAGTCAGGTTCATCTTCATGATAGTGACTGTACTCTTCTACTACTGGGTTATACAAGTGAGCTTTGGTGCGACTAGCATACAACATCCTATGGAGGTCTTCTCGTTACTGCTTCTAGTCGTTGTTCAGGCTTTCGCTTTTGGGATCCTGATGTCTGGATACACCCTGACTGCTAAAGAGACCGCGCTACGTGCCTCCATCTTTATCCCATATATTATCATCATCTTCTCAGGTGTGTTCGTACCTATCTCACAGCTCCCTACTGGATGGGATACTATTTCGAGGTTTATCCCACTGTCATACACTGTGGACGCGATCTACTCGGCTACAAATGATCCAGTAATTGGTAATACGACAATAATTCCAATTCTCTATGAGGTTGTTATCTCAATAATCTTCTCGTGTCTGTTCCTATTTGTAAGCGTCCGTTTCTACCTCTCCCGGGTTAGGGCAGCAAGTCAGAATGGCTCTTTGCTAGAATATTAGAAATTTCACACCGATGCTAAGTAAGTTTATTATCTCCAGATACAAAAGCAACTTAGATGAGCCAACTTGATATTCTGAACATCTCTTCAGATGAAGAGGGTGTATACAGACTTCTTCTGGTCAGTGGACAATTAAGCGTTGGGGAATTGCAATTCTCCCTCCAGAAGGATTACCATTCAGTTAAGCAGTTACTTAGTGGATTGGTTAGTAAAGGACTCGTCCGTGAAGTTCCAGGGGTTGAGGGGAGGTATTCTGCACTTCTCCCAGTGGGCACGGTAAAGGACGAGCTAATTGCATCGGCCAACAGAGTGACGGAGCTTGGAGAAAAGCTCAAGCAGAATGCCCAACAGGTAGTCTCGGATGTCTCCGCGCAACTTGAGGAGAAGAACGCAGCCTTCAAGCAGGAATTATCCGGTAAGAGGGATCAGTTTACACAGTCAACCGTCATCGTCAAGGGGTCCATTGAGACCAAAAGTAATGAATTCAAGGAGACCAACTCCAGCAATGTAGCTGATTTAGGCTCCTCTTTCGAGGAGATGAAGAACACAGTCTCCACTACTGTTTCACAGCATCTTGGGACCAAGGTCACCGAAGGCAAGGGTATGATCGAGCAAACTAGTCAGAGCATGAATTCCGCGATGAATGAGGTCTCACTGAAGCAGTCCGAGATAAAGGATGCCGATCTAGCCTCACTCCCCCCTCTTGACAAAGTACCCGTTCAGGAGATTACAGAAAAAATCTCCGGACTTCTGGGATCAGTTAAAGAATCATCCGAGACCTTCCTTGAAGCAACAGACTCCACATACAGCGAGGTGACTGGTGATCTGACCTCCACCTTCAACGAGAAGCTGGACAGACTTACTACCCTTCAAGGTGAGTTCGAAGGAGTGGTCGGATCTACTCTTGATGAGCTCAATGAGCATGCCAAACAGGTCTCGGAGGAACAGGGAAACAAGCTTACTGAACTGTTTTCTCAGGTACAGCAGACACTTTCATCCGATCAGGAGGTCTTAAAGCAGAGTAAATTCAATGTTCAGGACGGTCTACAGGGTATTGATCAGTTTATGGAGAGTACTGCTCAGGATATTGTATCAAAGAGCGGAGAGTACATCTCCTCGGTGGATCAAGCTATGGAATCTTCCGCTGCTGATATCTCAGGAAAATTGGCAGAGTTCAAGTCACAGGTATCGGAAAACACTCTACAGACCTCAACGAAAGTAAAGAATACATTCACCGAAAAGACGACTGCCCTGCAGCAGTCCATGGAAGAGATGTTCAACAGTCTCTTAGCCAACGCTAAGGAGAAGATCAACGAGATCAACCAAGAGCTTGAGAACGCACTGAACGAGAGCATAAAGGTCAGCAGTGAGGGTCTAAATGAGTTGGTTACTGGTAGTTCTGAGGCAGTTATGAGCAGGGTGACCGAGCTGAAGGAATCAAATGCTCTGAACAAGGAGGCAATTTCTACCCTAGCTACCCAAACGGTGGAGAGAGTTAAGACGTCTAACAAGGAGCTTCTTGAGAAAATTGATGTTGATATCGACGAACAGATAATCAAATCCGAGGATAACATCAAAGATTTTGAGGAGAACATCAAGCGTATCAATGAGCAACTTGATGAGCTGTACATCAAAGAGCAAACAGCCTTCAATGCTCTTCGCGAGCAACAGGCTGCACGTATCAAGGATGTCTTCATCGATGTGGTTGCAACGGTTCGTGAAGATGTGCACAACCGAGCAAACTCACTTCTTGAGCAAGTAAATGCTCAGAAAAACGACTACAGGACCAAAATTGGAGAGATGGAACAAGGTATCCAAGCACAAATTGAACAGACTCGCAAGTTTTATCTGGACGGACTCACGTCCCTTAGGGATGATCTCCAGAGTAAACTCACGAAGTCAATCAACGATTTGCTTGAAAGTTTCACAACTGCAGTTGGCAAGGTGACCGAGCAGAATAACTCCCTAAACATCTCCCTCCAGAATCACCTTGATGCCGTCAAAGCGGATCTTGAGCTAATGGTACAGACCTCGTTAGAGGGATTTGAGAGCAGTTTCGGAGGTTTTGCGGACAAGGCACGTAACCTCGGTGAGACACTTATCACTAATGTCCAATCGGAGGCCAGCTCGTTGATCGACAACTCTGCAGCTATCGTCCAGTCCTCCTACGACACCCTCGACGAGATGAGTAGCCAAGGTAACCAAGCGGTCGTATCTGCTTTGGATCAGGCTCTCAAGGGGTATCTCACCGAATTTGAAGAGTCAAGTAGCGTGGTTGGTACGAATGCGAAACAATTAGCAAACATCCTCGACAGCATCTATAAGCTCCAGCAGGACACACAGACCTCCGAGATCGGGACAACGCACATTGTTGGTACTGAAGCCAATATCACTCACATCTCGGGGATAATCTCCCGAATTAAGAGCAAGGCTACCATCCTCGTCCCGGACATCAATATGGTGGATGACGAATCAATCCTCAAACTCCCCATGACCGCACAGGTGACGATTATTTCCTATATCGATGAGTTTGAGCATAGGGACTGGATCGAAAAGATGCACGGTGCCAAGGCAAACATCACGCTGAGGTCATTGAGCAAATCTGGGATTGGAAGTGCCTTACCCGATTTTATCGGATGTGAGAGAGAAGGCGAGGAGATCCTGTTGGCCACCAAGGATGAGAAAGCCAATACATACATCGGCATTGCCAGCCTTTCGGAAGACTTCGTGAAGATACTTGGGAACATAGTTATCGCGGACTACGCCAGAGGCAGATCTAAACAACTCCAAAAGTAGATTATTCTGGAAGAGGAAATCTGTTTTTCATTACAATCTTGACATCTAACATTTTGTGGAAAGACTCGGGGAGTTCGATCCCCCTGTAATTTGCCCACTCGACGATCTGTTTCTGAATCTCTGTGAAAATAGGCTGCAGTTTCTTTCCTATGTCCTTTATCCATTCTTCATTGCCATAGTCAACACTGTGATCCAAGGAGTCATCTATTATATTGGGAAAGGGGAATGTCTCTATCCCAACGAGGTCCCCAATTGTGAACTCGAGATTGCATGAGTAGTTCCCTCCTTGCCCAGTTAATCTTAGTCCTGGTTTCAGGTGGATGGATTTTGCATTCCACTTTATTGCGATAGGTATACTGAGGTAATTTCCACCGTCAATCTGATTGGTAGGTATTCCCTGCTCTACGAGCGACTCAAATAGCTCCCGATAGATCGTGTGGTTGGCCTTGAAGCTCAGCTGCTTGATGTCCATGATGAATCTGGTTCTCTTATCCCCTGTCATGCTTAACCTCTTCTCGTAGTCCTTTATCATCACCTCAAGTTTCCACAGCAACTCAAGGGGCATGATTATGAACCTTGCAATTACCGCTGACTTTCCCCTCTTCATCATCTTGAAATTCACCCATGCAGGGTAGAGCATGAATCCACTAAGCGCCTGTACATCGTAGTAGTCATCGAATACATTCTCTGGGTAAGGCTTGGTACTGTCTCCCCGTTCTCTTGCATTCAATGCCTCCATGAGTAGGGAGACCTTCTCCATTTGCGTAGTCCCCCTCGACTTCACCTCCACATCTACCATCGTTTTGTAGCATTCTAGAACTAGGGGGTCTTCCATTCAATGCTACCCTAATCCTCTATATTCTTAAGGGTACTTAAGCCTTGAATACTAACTGCCCATCGATATAGGTGCTAATCACCTTATTTCTTGAGTCAAGTGGGTCTGATCCATTGAATATTAGGAAATCCGCGTCCTTACCTGATGTGAGGGACCCCACTCTGTCGTCCACACCCAGGATCTTGG
>JALWRB010000174.1 GCA_027077875.1 Candidatus Heimdallarchaeota archaeon | reverse complement strand
CCCTCCTTGATTAGACCTACGTCTGAGTATCCCAGTGCCTTGGCACCCATGAGAGTGGCCATTTTGAAGACTTGAAGTGCAGGAAGTACCGTGGGATCATTGAGTCGTGCTTTCTGGTAAAAGGAGGCCAGCTTCATCTCGAGGAACATGTCGTGTCCACCCGTAGCTGGAGACCCGTCTGTAGCGAGTCCAACGTTATTCCCCATCTCCAAATACTCATTAATCGGTGCAATACCTGAAGAGAGCTTGCCATTTGAACTGGGATTATGTGAGATGTTGATGCCAGATTTTTCGATTAGCGACATCTCTTTCATGGTAGGCCATACACAATGGGCGAAGATTGAACCGTTGTGCACAGCTCCGAAGTGATCCATTGCTTCGAAATAGGACTTCGATGTGAGTCTACGCACCTCGCTTAGCTCTCCGAGGTTTTCTGACACGTGTGTGTGAAAGAGGAGATCATTCTCCCTTGCAAACTTCGCGGATCTTTCCATAAGCTCATCTGAACAGGTGATGATGAAACGAGGTGTGATGGAAAATTCTATTCTTCCTCCCTTTGGATAGAGGGAACTTAGGTACTTTACTTCATTCATGATTCTGTTGGTGTCTTCCAGAAGACCTGAAGGGACATTTCGATCCATCAGCATCTTTCCCACCTTACCTCTAATTCCAGAGTCCTCTGCTGCTTTTAGACCAGTCAGTGCATGTTTGGCAGTCAGCATGTCATTGGTTGTGGTGATCCCCGATAGTAACATCTCGGAGTAGCCAATCCTGCAGGATGCGTAGAGTTCCTCGGAGGTGAGAGTCGCTTCTCCTGGAAGGATGACTTGATCGAGCCAATCAAGAAGTTCAAGGTCATCCGCAGCACCCCTAAACAAGGTTTGAACCGAGTGGCTATGGGTATTTACGAAACCGGGTATGACCAGTTTGCTCTTGTCTCCGATAGTGTCAAGACTAGGGAATTTCGTCGAGATCTCACTGTACGATCCCACCTCCATGATTGTGCCTTCTTTTACTCGTACTCCCCCGTCCTCGATAATCTGACCTGTGGGGTTAACTATCGTTCCTCTGACGATGAACTCTGATGGGTTGTCCATTTTACCTTGTCAACGGTCTACCTAACGTATAAAATCCTATGCGTAGATCAATATTCAGCAAATGTCTTCTCAAGAATTTCTGGGTACTGTTTATTGTCCAAGAAATTATCCAGTACTTGGGCGATACGGAGGAGATCGAGGTCGTGGTTATACCTACCCACCACCTGAACTCCAAACGGTAGCCCGTCTATGAGTTTGACAGGAAGGGTGATGACTGGTTGACCTCCAATCGAGAATGGGGTGCAGTAGGGAAGTGTAGCCTTCCAGTAATTCACCTGCTCTCCGTTAATCTCTATTGCAGCATGGGAGAGGTTGTGAGGGAACGGTAGTACAGGGGCCACTGGCAGAATCCAGATGTCGACGTCCTGCAGCACTGCCTCGATCTTCCCCCTGACTTCTCTCTTAACTTCAAGAGCCCAGTTAAGATCCTCTTCGGTACTGACGAGGTCCGGATTCACATGATCTAGGTACTCGAAGTCGTCGTGAACATAGGAATTAGCGATTA
>JALWRB010000173.1 GCA_027077875.1 Candidatus Heimdallarchaeota archaeon | reverse complement strand
CACCACTCGGTCGCTCAGCTCCTGCTTGCACGGACCGCACATCAGCGTGCCTGCTCGGCACTCCTCGTAACGACGCTGCAGGGCACTGTCGTCGTCCTCGAAGATCGTCCTGTACCAGCTGAACACGTTGCACTGCTCAGGGATGCCACCGAGCTTCTTCTGCTCCTCGACAGTCTGCCTACCACCCGTCACAGCACGCTTCACCTTCTTCCCTGCAGCCTTCGGTGAATCCGTGGTGAAAATCGTCGAATTCGGGTCAGAGGCACTCATCTTGCCTCCCTTGCCAAGACCGGGTATGAACTCCGAGTGGAGAGCGACAGGCTTGTAGTAGCCCAACTTCTCAGCGACGTCCCGAGTAGCTCGCCAGTACGGGTCTTGGTCGATACCCGCAGGGATCAGAACCGGGATGTTACGCCCCAGAATCTCACTGGGATAGAAGCACGGAGCACTCTGGATCGCAGGGTGGAAGATCATCCCGATGTTCGTCGACTCCTTGAAGCCGAAAACAGCCTTGGCCGTAGTGAAATTGATACGGGAAGCCACCCTCGTCGCTATCTCTCGGAACTTAGGACCCGCCATAGAGTCGATGATCAGATGCGTCTTCTCAGGATCAAATCCGACCGCCAGAATGTCACGAGCGTTCGCCAGTGCGTACTTCTGCATCTGCTCGTAACTGCGGTTGATCGGATCCAGAAGGAACTTCTCGTCGTCCGTGATCTGGAAGTACAGGTGGACGTCGAACTTCTCCTGCAACCACTTTGTGAACTGCCAAGGAACCAGATGACCAAGGTGCGTGTTCCCGGATGGACCCCTCCCGGTGTACAGGGCAAAGTCATTCCTGCCCTTCTTCTCTATGTGCTTGAGTAGCCAGTCAAAGTCACGGTGACTGAAGACTATACCCCGGCGGAGCATCGGATGAAGCTCCCCCAATTTGCTCTCAAGCTGGCTCAGGATCGATTTCGTCATCGGCTTCGTCCCGAACTTCTTGATCAGTTTACCATAGTCAAGCTCCCCGGAGACATCCCAAGGGGTCACGACCATGTCCTCGTGTTCACCTTCGTGTTCACTCATGGTATGTCAACCGGAAAAACAATACCCTAAAACCTTGCGCTCGGTTCAGAGCTTCAGAACATCAATGGAGAATTCCACAGACACCTCCTCCCCGTAGACATCAAGCAGCAAGAAACCCTGACGAACACTGATCTCACTGTCGATCAAGACCTCGGTGAACACCCCGTTGGATCCGCTCAGAAGCCCCGTGACGTTCTCAAATAGCACCTCGGAGTCCTGAACGAGGAACAACGGCTCGCTGCTGTTCCACTCCATGTCCCCCAAAAACGTCTCAGTCCTCACCGTGTAGACCTGCAACCGGACAGCAGAGATGTTGAAATCCGCGGGAAGAGGGTTCGTCATCCGCAGGTCAAAGGTCAGGTGAATCCGATCCGAATCGTCCCGCTCGAACTGCTTGACCTCCTCAATGGTGTACTGCACCGCTTCGTCCGACGACTCCACAGGGACTGTACGCTCCAAGGAAATGCCATAGTCTCCAAGGTACATCGTGAGGTGCGAGTCGATCGAGATGGAAAGGTCAGAGCTGCTGAGCAGAAAT
>JALWRB010000172.1 GCA_027077875.1 Candidatus Heimdallarchaeota archaeon | reverse complement strand
AACCTTGAGATCAATAGGCTGAAAGAGCTTCCTTCAGGAATATCCAAGCTTAAGAATTTAGAGGAGTTGTACCTTGGAGACAATAATTTTAGAGAGATCCCAGAGGAAATCTCGGAACTCAAGAGCCTTAATGTGCTTTACCTCAATCTGAATAACATAGACCACATTCCCTCTTCGTTCACACCCCCTCCGAACCTAGTGGAATTTAACATGTACAAGAACCCAATCTCCACCATAGATAATATCACTGAAAACCTATCAGATATACAGATGATTGATTTCAGAAAGTGCCCAATATCGGAGACGCCGAGGGCACTCAGATTCATTAATGAGAAGTGGTACATCTCCCGACGACCACGTTTATTCAGGAGATACATCGAGCGGAAAATGCACTTCGAGGGAATAAGATTTAATCTATGGAAGGACGAAGAATTAGATTATGTATATTGAGGTTCCTGAATATTGAGTAGTAGGGTAGATCGATCAGAGGTTTATTCTTCGTCTGGAAATTCAGGATCAGGACTGGCAGATTGAGCTTGATGAGAAGACGGATAAGGTACTCAACCTCTCTGATCTTCCCACCTAGCAGTCTGAATATGTCGTTCAAATCCTTTATGACAACCAGAGGAATGGTATTGGTAGGAACTCTCAGGAGTTTATCCAAGTGCCACAGACGGGAGACAATCTCCTCAAAAGACGATCCGAATACAGAGAAGGTTATGATCAAATCCATAACATTCTGTGGACCAATGAATGATAATTCATGGTAGTGAACCAGAACGACCTCCACGTCTGAGATGTTTCCAGTAATCTCGCTGAGGAAATCAGTGATGTACTCATTGACCCTGAGTTTAGAGTCGAGGGACTGATCGCGTACAACCAGTTGCAGAACAGGAATTTGTCGCTTTTCCAAAAGGAGCTTCAACCGGCCAACAAAGGTCTTTGTGCTCATCGACCTAATCTGAAAGCACCTCCTCCAGCGTGGGATAATTCACGAAGAATTTACTCAAATGCTCACCAAGAAGATCGGGGTCCCAGTACTCCCTAATCTTGTACTGAGGATCCTTCTTCTTTAGGATCTGGGCTCTGAAGTCTAAAATTATTAGAGCACCACGGTCCACACCGCTCCTAACGGTTCGCCCAAGTGCTTGAGATATGGCCTGGAATATTGGGATGAATCTGTAGATCTGGTCACTTGCGTAGTACTTTCCGATCAGCGATCTGATGATCTTCATCTCGTCCTCCTTACTCTTGTCTGGATTGTGGAAGGGGAGTCCTGCGAAGATAAGCATTGAGATAAGCGATTTCCCTTCCCGTACTAGCTCCACTCCCTCGGTGAACTTCCCCGAGGAGACCCCCAGAATCAAGACCTTTGACTTCTTGAAGTTGACGAACTGCTGAATCTCTGACAAGAGCATCCCCGGCTTTTCACTAATAATCTCTATGTCCAGCTGTCTCGACCTCACGAGATTGGTCAGTACCTCCTTCACCTGATTTAGGAGACCATAGCTTGGAAAAACAACAAGCACGTGTCTCGGAGATCTAGGATAGAGTTTGAGGATGACGTCTGCCATGTTTAGAAAATTCTCGGGTGTTCTCCTTGACAACTTCGATGATATCCCGTTGTACCTAAGATAACACTTGAACTGGTTCTGGTCATAATTTGCATCAAGGTCAAGAGTGATCACCCGATCATTGAATCCGAACAGAGACTGGAAGATGTTGAGGGGACGGAGAGTCCCGCTCATGTAGATTTGGAGCTCTGCGTTGTCAAACGTACTCAACCATTCGTTGGGGGCGACACGGACTGCAGTCACTGAGTCCTCATTTACATGGATGTAGCCAATCTTGCGTATCCTGAGGAAGTCCTTGAATTTTAGTGTTTCAGATTGAATTAGGACATTGAGGTCGACGGAGTGGAACTGTTCGTCTCTCATAGAGACAATCTGCTCTGCCTCATCCCAGACATAACTCTCTGCAACCTCCTGACTGTGATACATCCTTGGTTTACTCCCGATCAGCTCGGAGAGGTAATTGAAGAGGAATATGGATCCGAAGTTCTCCTCCAACCTCATGAGATCTATTTTTGTAAGCTTGACCTTCTCATTCAATGCCAGATTGTGAGCCTCGTCAAAGATGAAAATACAGTCCTCCAAGGCTATCTCAACCGATTCTAGGAGATAGGAGAGCAAAGGATCTGAAATAAAAGGGTAAGTCGTGACAATGATATCAGCGGTCTTGAGCAGAGCATTTTGAAAGTAGTATGGACACTGCCCTGTCTTCCTAAAGAGGAAGTTCTTGAACATGTCGGTGGAAGGGTTATACCACATCTTGATGTTCGAGTCCACAATGGCCAGTTCTCGTGAGAACTTCGTCTCGTTCCTGGATGGATGTAGACTGCATGGAATCATGTGACACAGAACTCCGACAGCTTCCGAGGGGAAGTCTGGAGTGTGATCGATCATTCTGCAGAGTTTTGCCTTCCCAATCATAGGAACAATTTTCGCAACCTTTCCAGATTTGATATGGTCTATCGCTTCTGACTTGACATCCCCCACGACTTTCTTCCATTCACGCATGAAGCTAGAGATCTGGCTAACAGTTCTACAGAAGATGATTATCTTCTGGTGAGGTTCCTTTCGTGCAAGTGCACCCACAAGGGAGGCAATGCTCTTTCCTCCACCCGTGGAATTCTGTATCATTATCCGAGTTCTCGGTTCAGCTCTAATTATATTGAGCATCATCGCCATCTGAGGTCTGGTGGGTTCCTCATATGGAAAATACTCCGCCCAATCAACCACCTTGTTGATCACAAAATCGATTGTATGGTTCAGATTTAAGGGGGAAGAACAAGTAGTGTAATTTTTTCAGACATCTGATTTTTCCTTTTATAAGAATAATACTTCTGTTTGCGATGTCAGGTATCGTTTCAGACAAGAGCAGTGAGTACTTCATCAACGAGCTGACCCGGAGGAACTGGAAGAGCAGTAAGATCATTGGATACGAGTTCGAGATCGGACACTGGGCGGTTCTCAGACTGACCAGACACGATATACAGGAGACAGTAAGGACAGAAACACTACTTGGAAGGATCAAGACCTTTGCTCAACTGCCTCTAAAACGGTTACTCATATTGGAAGGCAACGTCAGCGACATTCTTCAAAGAAGATCCAAGAGGACTTTTCATATGGAATTTTCGATCAATAAGTACCTGAACTACTCGAAGCTTCTCCGCGAGGTAGTCGTAAAGCAAGGTATCTGCGTGGTTCAGACCTTTGACAAAACAATGACCCTCGAGCTTCTCCTCGATTTGACGGACAAAGCGGACCCCCTCCTTCCTGACTTTAGACAATTTGATGACAGGAGATTCGGACTGAGCAGAAACAGGTTCTTCAACATCGTGTCGTATCTCTCAGCCTACTTCGGTATACCATTTGATCATCTAAGCAACGAGCAAATTATTGAAGGTCTTAGAAAGGTAAAGATTCCAGGAGTAGGTAATGCTACAATCAGCGATCTCACTGATCGCCTTTTAGCTTTGACTCCAAGTACTCCTTGATATCGGGTACCTTATGGTGGATGACACAGCGGGGTTCATAAGCGATGGACTCACTACTTCCCTCGATGATCACAGTCGGGCTCAGGGCACTATCCGGTTCTCCGTTCCTAAGCCGTTGTGGGAGAGTACCGTCGTTATGACATCCATCGATGTTGCAGACACTATAGACCGTTTTTACAGGAGGTTCACTTAGAGCCATGAGCTGAGGCATGACTCCGAAAGGTTGACCTCTGAAGTCTTTTGGTAGACCGCTGAGGACGACGTTGTGTCCCTTGATTTTGAGAAGTTGGACGACAATTGGCAGATTGGTGTCGCTGAACTGAGCCTCGTCTATGAGGATTAATGATGGATTTCCGTTCACAAAGTCGAGGAGTTCCTCCGAATCCTTGAAGAGCACTGCCTTACGCTGTAGACCATCCCTACTCTTGATATAGTCCTCGTCCCTCTGGTCGATCGCAGGTTTGAAGTAGAGAACCTTTACGTCCCCAAACTGCTCTGCACGTAGACCCCGATAAAGTAGTTCCCTGCTCTTACCCGAGAACATCGTACCAATTATGCATTCGATGTACCCCGGATTGAATGTTGTATTAGGTCTGTACATATTCGTAACCACCATCCCAGTAACCTCTGATAAAGGATCGACGAAAATTGGGAATTTAAATCTAGGTGTGACTATTACGCAATTGTCAAACGAGCTGGGAGGAATTATGATTACAATAGTGTCCTTTAGATTATCGTTATTCTAGATAAGAACATGGGCGCCAGTTTCAGTGCTTCAATGGTTTCTTCGAATTCGGGACATGGATAGCAGATCCTACCGCGGATTCTGCTGCCTCCATGATCATCTCAGGTAGGGTGGGGTGGGGATGGATAGTGAAGCCTAGATCCTCAGTAGAAGCACCCAGTTCAAGCGCCAATCCAATCTCACTGATCAAATCAGATGCGTTTGGTCCGACAATTTCAGCTCCGAGCAATACTCCGGTCTTGGCATCCGAGATGAGGTTGACATATCCCTCACCCCTATTGAGTGACAAGGCTTTACCAGAAGCGGCAAATGATGCACGAGCCTCATGGATCTCGAACCCTGCAGCTTTTGCTTCTGCGGCCGAGAACCCAGCAGTAGCAATCTCAGGATCAGTGAAAATTGCACCTGGAATGCTCCTGAAGTCTGCGGTGGAATCCTTCCCACATGCAACTTCGGCTGCAATAACTCCCTGCTTGGTAGCGAGGTGAGCGAGGAACGGAGGTCCAGTGCAGTCACCTACGGCAAACACACCGTCAATATTTGTCTGCATCTTGTCGTCAACCTGAATAAACCCGCGTTTGTCGACCTTCACACCTGCTTTTTCCAATCCAAGCGAGCCAGTGTTGGCGCGTTTTCCGATTGAGAGAAGGATCTTGTCTGCCTCTAGAGTGACATTACCCTTCTTGGTCTCAACCTCTAGGGTCAGACGGTCACCCTTCTTGAGGGAAGTTGCCTTAGATGAGGTGTAGATGTCCACCCCCATCTTTTTCAGCTTCTTCTTGACAACTGCGGCAAGTTTAGGGTTCACACTGGGAAGGAGGTCCTTCATCAGTTCGATCACGGTGACCTTAGCTCCAAGCTTGGCGTAAACAGTTCCAAGCTCCAGACCGATGATACCCCCACCAATACAGATTAGGTGTTTGGGAACCTCTTCGAGCGCTAGCGCCCCCTTGGCAGATAAGATACTTTCCTCATCAATCTCAAATCCGGGTAAAGAGATGAAACTCGAACCTGTCGCGATGATTACCTTTTCCGCTTCGATAATCTCCTCTGCCTTGTCCTCACCGTATACGACAACTTTTCTTGTCCCGATAAACTCGGCAGTGCCCATAATTGTCCTGACCTTGTGGGTCTTGAGGAGAGTCTTTATCCCCCCGATGAGCGTGTTCTGGACACCCTCTTTCCACTCTTGCATTTTCTTCATGTCAAGGGACACCCCCTTGACCGTGATACCCATGAGACCGGTCTCATTCCTGATCTCATGGTAGAGTGACGATGCGTGGATCAGCGCTTTAGAGGGGATACATCCCCAATTAAGGCACTCACCTCCGATCCATCCCTTCTCTACAAGTATCACCTGCTTCCCGAGCTGAGCAGCTCGGATGGCTGCAGGATATCCTCCGGGGCCAGCTCCAATTACCAGTATATCTGTTTTTGTTGACATCTCATAACCTCACAAGTTCTCGAAGTACAGCAGACCTGGGTTCTCCATGTACCTAATCAGGTCTCTGATAAATCGAGCACCGACAGCGCCATCAATTACCCTGTGGTCAAGGCTGAATGAGAGGTTCATCATCTTCCGGATACCAACCTCTGGCTTGCCGTCTTTCTCAATCACCACAGGTTTCAGCTTGGCCTTCATCAAACCGAGGATTGCCACCTCTGGATACTTGATGATAGGGGTGGCCATCAACCCACCGATGTTCCCAATGGAAGTAATAGTGAACGTACCTCCTGAGAGATCAGCTGGTTTCAATTTGCCACTTCTTGCCCTGTCAGCAAGGTCAACAATTTCTCCCGCTATTTCAAATATATCCTTCTGATCGACATTTTTGACAACGGGGACAATAAGTCCTTCCTCAGTATCTACGGATATCCCAATGTTTAGGTCGTGGTAGACATGGATCTCCTTCTTTTCGTCGACGAGTTTGGAGTTCATCAGAGGATATTTCCTCAGAACAGGAACAAGGAGCTTCATCATCATGGCTACATAGGTAACCTTTACACCTCTCTCTGCACCCTTCTCCTTCAGGATTTTCCTGAGTTCATCCATGGCAGTCATGTCTACCTCCTCGAAGTAGGTGTAGTGAGCGGCCATATCCTTAGATTTTCTCATGTTGACTGCCACAGCCTTCCGTACTCCCTTCAGTGGGATAATGTCTACTTGACCAGGAGAATAGACCTTAGACGGTGATGAGACCCTCCCTGCAGCAGGAGTGTAATTCTCTAGGTCCTCCCTAGTAATCCTGCCATTCTTCCCGGATCCGCGGACGTACCGTAGGTCAATGTTCCTCTCACGAGCCCTTCTCCTCACTGCTGGAGCTGCAAGAATTCTCTCGTTGACTACCTTCGCAGGTACACGGGTATCCGGTTTTCTGAAAGACTTCGTCTTTAGAGGTTTAGAG
>JALWRB010000171.1 GCA_027077875.1 Candidatus Heimdallarchaeota archaeon | reverse complement strand
CGGAACATGTTCCAGAATGACCTGTATCCGGGGTACGGAGGCACACCCTCGATTACGATCCTGAAGTCCTCCTTCTCAGAGGGCCCGATTCCGTGCTCGATCCTCTCGTCCAGCTCCTTGTTGAGCAACTGGTAGAAATCTGCAGCCTCCTGTGTACCCCTGAGTGAGTTGATGGGGAACATGTAGAAGATGGACTCGAAGTATGCGTCGATGGGTGAGGGCTTATGCTTTGCCAGCTCGAAGCTCCTGCCCCAGCCGTCCTCTGCTATTCTTGACAGTTCGAGCGTCCTCTTGAGCTCATTCATGTCGAAGGTGACACCGAAGAGCTTCTCGACCTGGTCGATCATGTCCTTCATCTGTCCGATGATGTACTCGATGTCCTCCTTCTGCGGATCACCGAACCTGTGGTATGGTACGTCGAGCATGATGAGCGGCACCTTGTAGAACTCCGCAAGGGCCTCCCACCACTTCCCGTAGACCGAGCATCCCGAGTAGTTGCAGACCAGTAGGTCCGGCTTGGGGATCTTGCCCATGGGAGTCTCCCCACCCGAGAGGTGGGTGAGGCCTATGTCGGTCTTGACGTATCCGCAGACGTCCAGTCCGTAGCCGATTGACTCGGCCTTGAGGATGTACTCAAGGGACTGGTGGCGGATCGCCATGGTGAGGGCTGTGATCTCAGGCATGTACACCTGAAAACCCATCGCCCTGAGTAGTTCGGCAGGGTTGCCACCGACGAAGAGGTAGACAACGGGTTTGTCCTCCTGCTTCTGGTAGAATTCCCTGACAAGCTTCTGCTGTAGTTTTCTTGCAGCACCCGCATACTGCAGATCGGGAGTTTCAGTCACTTGCACAGATTGATATAATTTGGTTACTATTTAACCTCTTAGTGGAGAAAATAATCAATTATCTAAAGATGAAAACGATAGCTACGCATTCAAAGAGTTAGTTTTACTACATTTTCAGTGGACGTCCACAGTAAGTAAAATTAACGAGAAGTAGAATCTACACTTTCTGTTGTATTTTTACCAACTTTGGGAAGCAACGGCAAAAATGGGTGGGGGGACTCGACCAATAAATCATATCGATGTGCGAATATTGAGAGAGAAGTTGTCATTTGTACGAAGGGAACTACTCGACTGTGCGCCCTCCGAACCACATGATGCGGATCTTGTCGTCCTTGACCTCGTAGATGGTCAGGGAGGTCACGACCTTGCCGGGGATGTGCCCGTGGTTCTCCTCTTTCTGCACGATGAGGTCACCCTGTACGACACTCTCGAGCACCTTGGACCTTGCATCCTTAAACTTCCCGAAGGAGTCCGTCATGATCTGAGCCAGTTGCTCCCTCCCATCCGTGATCTTCTGCCCGCTCTCCAGCATGTAGGCCTTGAAATCCTCGGAGTAAAAATCAAGGAATATCTCAAGATCCCGTTTGTTGTACGCCTGAATCTGCAGTTCTGCGATGTTCATAGAGATGCTTGAGCAGCTCTCTATTTATGGATTGCACAGCTCGATTGAAGTGAAAGTCTTAGCCATTCGGGGTGAGGAGCTCGTCCCTCTTCTTCCCGCAGTTCTGGCAGGTCTCTGCGCTCTTCGCCCCACCGACTTCGAGGCAGTTCTTGCACACCCAGCCCCCGTGTAGCTTGATGCTGTCCAGCTTCTCCTGCGAGTAGACCTTCTTTTTCTCTGTCCTCGGGATGATGCCCCACCTGCGGGTCTTCACCTCCCTGACCTCGACGTCCGCCCCGATGGCTATTCCCTCCAGTTCCTCGGGGGTGATATCGACAGCTGCAGTCTTCTTGATGGGAATGCCTAGTTCTAATGCCCTCAACCTGAATCCGTTGACAATCTTGTTGTGCCTCTTGAAGTAGGCGACTAACGAGCTGAAGAGGATTGGGTAGGAGATCGGAAGGAGGATGGCAAGTATGATAATGTAAGCTATGAAAATGAAGAGAGAGCTCTCCGATTCAAACCCTGGTTGATTGCTCAGAAGACTGTATCCAGAGACTATACCCGTGACCTTGAACAGACCATCAAGTATGTTCTTCGCCTTATTTGCGGAGTACTCGATAATCCCATTTTCGTTGATAGTCATCAACCGGGCGTCCTCCAAGACCATTGATGTGGGGAAGTACAGCCCTACGGCGATGAAGGAGAGTAGAAAACCAAAACCCATAGCCGCACCGAATTCAATACCAAGTGAGGCAAGGATATTCCAGATGAAGGCAAAGATGGCGGCGAAGGGGATAAGGATACCGACGGAGTTTTTCATGAAGGTGACTATCCCCGAGAGGTCGAGATCCTTGACCTCATACTGGAGGAAGACCTCCTTGGGGTTCTCCCCGAAGAAGTACTTCAGCCTCTTGCTCTGCTTGTTCTCCTGCATGTAGTCCTTGAGTGGCTGGATCACGAGGAAGTCCACAAGCTTCCGAGACATCCACGCCCATACCCGACCGATGCCGATGCTCACAAGCCAGAGACCGGTGGCGAGGATGGCAGCCACGGTGACGTTCGGTGCGACGAGGAGTAGGGGGAAATAGAGGATCGCCCAGCCGATGATGGTCAGCAGAATCCTGCTCCTTCCGGACGGGAGCTCCAGTGAGTAGGTGAAGACCTCCCGTGGTGACAGTTGTACTGTGCTCATATTGGAGCGGTGGACAACCTCCCTCAAAAACTTTTGCCGTGACACAAGGTGAAGTCATCTATCGTCCTAATCTTCATGATTTCTCCATTAGCACTAGAAACTCCTGAGTCATGGTACTCTGTACCTTACCCCTCTTATTGGTCGGGCTGTTCTTTGCGGGCATCCGCTTGTTCTGGATCTCCCTTACCGCAGTACCCAAATGCCTCATTCCAAGCTGCTCAAACAGTTCTTTTGTGATCAGGTCTGTCTCAATATTGACCCCGCTCACAGTTCTGTTCCCGACAACATAGCAGATTCTTCCCCCCTCCGCTAGCACCCTGTCAATCTCCATAAGTACCTCATGGTACCCAAGATAAAAATTCAAGACTTCTTCTGTACGTTTGGGGTTCTCTTCTCGTATTTTATCCAATGCCGATTTTAACGTCTGGGATTTTAGGTCATTACTGGTCAGTGCAGAACGGGATCTCGATCCACCAAGAAGTTCATCATCAATCTGACGAAGTCTGAATGAATCCTCGCTCAAACCGAGGATCTTAGAGGACAGGAACGAGTACTGCCCATAGGCGACAGTTGTTTTCGAGTCTCCGTAGGGAGGAGAGGTCAACACACCATCGACAGAGCCATCTTCCAACCAGTCCAGATAGCGAGAATCTCCGAAATGTACCTCAGGGACATGGTAATTCTCTGGAAGATTCTCTAGCAAGTGGGCAAATCCTTCAATATTCCTCCTAACCTTGGAGGCATAGCCACCGTAGACATCAGGATTCCATGACGGGATGTCTTCCTTCTTCATTCGGTAAAGCTTGAACTCACCATTGCGAACCAGTGATACGTCTCTCGCCAGTTCTGACAGCGGAAGTAGAAAGAACTCGCGTATCTCGTCCTGGACATCCAGGCGAGCTATGACATCCTTGATGTTCATGAGTGATTGGTAAAGATCAGGCTTAAACCAGTATTTGAGATTGTCTTCAGATGGGAGTTCGTAGGTGTGCTCATTATTCTTTCTGCCATTGATCGAGTTGGCCAATGACTTTTCTACCTGCTTGAGTTCGTCAAGATCGAGCACACGGGTTTTGACCTTTGACATCATAACAGCGAGTGGGTTAAGATCAGACCCGAAGGATTGTTTCCCGAGAAGCATAGCTTCGACGAGGACAGACCCACTACCTACAAATGGATCGAGGATGACATTTTTCTCACCAAACCATTTCTTCAGAGCTAATCGTGCAACAGGTCCTATCATAATAGCAGGATACTGGTGGAAACAGTGGGTGGCATAGTCTGTTGATTCGCCCCGGAAGTCGAATTCACGGAATACAGTCCTCTTGTCTGACTCTATTTTGGCCGAGTTGGCTTTGTTTAGGTCCTCATCAAAGTCGTCAAGAGATGTTTGGTATGTCATCTATCAATTTACAAACTCTCGAGTTGGGTTAATAAACTTGCTATAACACAGGTACAAATCAATCACTTTACAAATATGTCAATTGTGTTCATATGCACTCTCCAGATCGAGGAATATGGACGGAGGACTGTCTGAGCTTATTGAGAAATTGGCAGAGATATCTAGGAGGGGTTATGTTCAAACACATCGATCCGGGAATACAGGAATAGGTAAAACTCTGGAGGATCTACTCGATATCGAGGAAAATAATAAACAGGGAGCAGATTGGAGAGGATTTGAACTGAAGGCGCATAGGAAGGGAGGTCAGTCACGGATTACACTAATAACGATGTCGCCAAAGCTCAAGAATGGGAGGTCGTGGAGGGAATTTATTGAGGAGTTCGGGTATGTTGATAGGAAGGGACGATTGGCAATCAAAAAAACTCTTTACCCTTACGAAAATGATGGGTGGCGGATTGACGCAACAGACAGAGAGATCCTTCTGATCAACAGCGGAGAAGTAGTGGCTACTTGGGATATAGATGACCTTAATAGCAGACTGTACAATAAGCTTCACAACACCGTGTTTGTCTTTGCCGATACAATTGGTTCAGGCTCTCGGGAAGAGTTCCACTACAATAGCATTAGAGTCGGTGAGTCATTGGTAATATCCGATTTTGTAGATCTAATAATGTCAGGTGATATAGTCATTGAAATGAGGATGCACCAGAAGGAAAGCGGTGCTGTTCGGGATCATGGGACAGCTTTCAGGATCAAAGAGGATAAGATTAAGAACATTTTTGATTCGACTAACTCGATAGATCTTGGATAGGATTCTACTTCTTCTGGAAGTCAAGGATAATTTCGTAGGAACCAGAGAGTATTAGAAAGTTTGAGGGAAAACCAAACATACCGTAATTTGGTTCTCCATAGCTCAGGAACATATTTGATCTATCCCAAATGAATTTATTTTTGAAAACAAGACCTTGATCCTCAAGCTTTTCAGTGATGTATCCTGAAAATGGAACAAGACTTTTCAGTTTCTTGTCGTAGAAATTATCGGGTACATTAACCAAGAGGTGACCTCTACGTCTTAGATGAGATGATGAGTGGGTCAGAATTCGGACAATCTTATCGAGGGCAGCTTTCAGCTCCATATTCCCGATATCCTCGTTGAGAAAAGTGTATGGTCTACCCCGAAATGGAACGTTACGGTTCTTCCTTGATCGGTGGGTTTGAGCAGAGCTAAGAATGTTTCCGTAAGGAGGGGAGGTAATGATACACGAGACAGGGGGAAGCGGTATTGATCCTATTCTTTCTGAATCCATAACCAAAAAGATTCCATCTGGCGAACGCTCGTGAGCAACCTTAGAGTAATTTAAACTGATATCTACCCCAATTGCTTTTCTGCCTAATTCTATTGCACCCTTGACAACAGTACCTGTACCGGAGAAGGGATCTAAAATGAGTTCTCCATGGTGGGAAAAAGTCTCGATTAGGAATTTAGCCATTTGCATTGGCATTACTGCAGGATGGATATTTCTAAAGGAATTGTCATCCTTGGAGTAGGTAAACTGTTTCACCCCTAGCATTCTGTTTAACCATTCTTTCTCACTTAAGCACGAGACGTAAGAACTTGGACACCCACATGTCCTAAAGCACACTCGCTTTTGAAAAAACGTACCTCCATCCCCAGAACTAAGTACTCGCTCACATCTGGATTGTTTGAATGTACAAGCTTCACAATCCCCTATAAGTTCGTTACAGACTAAGCATTTGTATAAGTGATGAGTATGTATTACTCCATCTACAGTTGTCTCTCCAGAATAGACCAGTTTCATTATATGATTGTCATATAGTATACACTGATTTGTACTGATCAACAGTGAGTCCTCTTCACTATTGGATAAAAACCCCTTTAGCACATGGTTGACAAATATGTAAATCATCTCATTAAATCCTAAGAGATTTCAACAGGTATGGAGGAAATAATGAAGTCACTAATGGGAGAACTAGGAGGAACATTGAGATTTGCCACGTTACTTCTTCTCTTTCGGAATAAGTCCATGAACCCTTCTGAAATAGCAAAGTACACTGATGTTTCGAGATCACAAATCAGCAGACTACTTGCAGAGCTCGAACAGGAAGATCTTATTGAGAAGTCAAAGAGTGAGGGGAAATATGTTGAGGTTTCACTCTCCTATCGAGGGTTTACTCTTCTCGAAAAGTTGGTTGAATTTTTATCAATTAATTAAAGGCAATTTTAGAATATTAGTATCTTACAGTCCCAGAGCCCCGTCTGCCTGCACGAATCCTGCACCCCATGTGCTGGCGGCCATCGAGCCGGAGTTGTAGGCACCGTTCATGATGTAGGACTCCGCGGAAGCTGCACCGATGGATCCGTAGTAGGAGAAGACCAGTGCGAAGACACCCGAGAGCTGAGGTGCGCTGAACGATGTCCCGGAGATGTAGCGGTAGCTGTTGTCCCAGTTGGGAAGAACGAGCTGCCATCTGTGATCTCTACCTTGCCCCTCGAGCTGAAGTCGGCGATGACGAGTCTTGAGAGGTATCCCTCGGGTTGTCGGTGGTGAAACCCGCGACTTCGTTGGTCCGTACGTTTTCAATGGTCGTGTTGGGAGCGGAGTTGCTACTGATGTAGCCGAGCGCTATGGAAAGGTGACAGTCATCGACG
>JALWRB010000170.1 GCA_027077875.1 Candidatus Heimdallarchaeota archaeon | reverse complement strand
GCCCAGTTAAACCAGAGCTATGGTGGTGTTATTACCCAGTATTCTACGGTCTTTTTTACATCTAATTCTTCCTTGGTGTCGGCTGTGAACATTACTGAAGATATTTCAATAACTGCTGCAAACACAGTTGAGGTTCCTAACGGGCTGTTCAATGTCTTTCCGTCCAGTAATGTAACCGATCCTATTGAGAATATGAATAGCCACGAATTCCTCATCATTTATCTACCATTAGATATACTCATCGAGAATTATTTCGGAGAGTACATCTATCGAATGAATTACAGATTCACTGAGGATGAAACCGTGATCTTGATCAATGATCGTGGTGCTCGTGAGTCACTAAGTGTATTTAATGAATTCCTCGGTTTCAATCTTCAGAGTTTAGGCTCTGATGCACCTAATATTCTAATAAGTGGGGAGGGATATGGCATAGATACAGCTTCCGTTTTTACCTCGCTCTGGAGCATGGTCTACAACACCTTGATCATTGTCCAACTTATTTTTCTCTATAGCGTATTTCTCGTAGCGAAGATGGCTTATCAGCTTAACAAAAAAATTGAGCGTATTGCTTTCCAGAGGGGGATGGGTGTGACCAGCCAATTACTTTATTTTCTTATGTATGTCTCTGCTATGATTGGTGGATTGTATGTCATCGCTAAGTGGTTATCCGTAGAATTAACCCGAGAACTGGAGAGGACTATACCTTCCGTTCTTGGGAAGACATATCCTCCCTCTTCAGACTTTAACACGCTCTTTGTGACCTACTCTTCATTCTATTTTCTGCTCTCATTGCTTTACTTTCTTGTTGTACGCACTGGGTCACAAAGGATGATTAAACCAACCTTAGTGATTCTGGGTGGTGGGTATTCTTCCTTTTTGATTTATAGAGCAATCAGTGTAGTAAATCCGAATTCACAACTATTTTTCGTGGTATCATTCTTCTCACTTATGGGGATAGGGTTGATCATCCTCTTGGTCAAGATGTTGATTAATGCATCAATCATCTTATTGTCTAAAAGGAAGGACAATAGACATCTTAAAGTTGTGACAAGACTTACAAAAACATGGAATTCAAGGCTAAATTTCAGAACTGTGACGATGATTGGTATCTTCGTTCTCATCTTGAGCGGTCTGTACATGTCATTGATTGTAGATGTTGTTACCACGCAGAGAAATCAGTCATTTTTTACTTCTGACCTTATTATTGATTATAAAGGTGAGAACGTCACCGAATTCACAAGGTTCTTAAGAAATCAGAATGACACGAAATCTCTATACACGGAGGTTTCTTACTCACTACAAAGTGATTTCAGTATAACAGTACCTGGAATTGAATACATCAAAGGAATAAATATCACAGAGGTCAATCAATTCTTTAGCAAAAGTGATTTGAAAAGTTGGGGCATGGACGAATGGTTGGGTAATCTAGATAATACTTCAATTGTCCTCTCCGATGACATGAAAGGTATCTATGAAAAGGGTGAATCAGTTAAGATTCTAAATTCTGCAGGGCAGCTAAATTATACGCTCAGATCATATGCTAAAGCTTGGTTCAATTCTGAGCCACTTCAGACTACTGCAATTATGGAAATGGGAGCCTTTCGCTCATTCTTCAACTATTTCAACCTCACTAATAGCTACTCCCAGATCTCTGTACTGACAATCTCCGGAGATCCGAGTGAACTAATCGCCAGTCTTAAGGTAGCATTTCCAAACCAGTTCGACTACGAAGGAAGGTTGTCAAATGTGTCATATGATATCCTCTCATCAATTCTCTCTGGACTTCTACCATTATTCCTCACTATAATTGGGGTAATCTATCTTGTCACTGGCTTACTGCAAACATACATGGATGTTGCGCTCACCAAGGTAAGACAAACCTTTGCTCTTCATCAGAATGTGAATAGTGCTGGTGTACGACTCTTTTATATCACTAGTTACTTATCGGGGATCATCGCTATGTTTGTCGGATCTGTGACATCCTTGGTGATGTCCGTTAAGTTCTTGGAAACGGTCCTCGAGTTCAGAATCCGTGGAAATATCTTTGTGCTTCTCCAGGTTGAAACGCTACTGATCTATACTCTGATATTTTCCATCCCATTTCTGGTTCAGTTGATCTACGAATATATTAGCTTATCAAGGATTGACAGATCCCTTGTTCTGAGGTACGCGGAGTGATTGTGATGAAATTGGAAATACATAACCTCACAAAGATATACCCCCACCCTACAGATGAAGATCTGAACTTTACCGTCCTCTCAGATCTTAATCTCACTCTCACAGATGAAAAACCACTTCTGCTCATCAGGGGTGAGAGCGGTGTCGGTAAAACAACGCTCTTGGAACTCATCTTAGGCTCAGAAAAACCTAGCGCAGGGAAAATTGTATTTGATGGAATGACAATAAACAGCCTTAAAGGGAGAGAAAAGGTGAAATTCATTGCCAAGACTGGGTACATCAATCAATTTCCACAGGATATGGTCGACTTTAGATTGTCACCTATTGATAACTTTAGACTTGTCGGAGCACAGGTTGATCCAGAAATACTCTCAGCACTCGAAATTGCTCAGATTTTTGATAAGAAACTATTGACCTTTTCTGGAGGTGAACTTCGGCGATTCATCGTAGCCCGTGAACTGTCAAGAAAACCGAAACTACTGATCTGTGATGAACCAACAGCTCATCTCGACACAAAGAACTCTGAGCTTGTGTGGCAAATGATTAGAGATTATGTTGAGAACAATGAGTGTTTAGCCATTGTTTGCACTCATGATCCTGATATAGAATACGAAAATACTCTCCTCTTGGAGAAAAAGGGATGGAGATAACATGATAAACCTGACAATAAAGTACCTAGAATTTCAAAATCGACCAATCTTCAGAGATCTAAAGTATACTTTTGAGGATGACTCGACCTATGTCATTAAAGGGAAATCAGGATCTGGCAAGACTACCCTCTTGCAGATTATTCTCGGAAACATTTCTGATTTTGAAGGTGACATCACCATATCTGGAAAACCACCTAGTGAGGATCTAAGAAGAAGGATAGGCTTTCTACTACAATCACACCCTATGATTGACAATGAACGTGTGAGGGAATACTGTATCTCGAACGCTGTGATCTGTGGAACACCGCGGAACAGGGCTGCTGAACTTGCTGATAAATATCTCAAGATATTCAAAGTCGATCACCTTACAGATCGGAAAATAAGAAGGTTGAGCGGGGGAGAAAAACAGAGAGTCGCTCTTTGTGGAGAACTATGCAAGGACCCTGATATTCTACTCCTTGACGAGCCTACTGGATCCCTCGATGGTGAGAATACCCAAATAGTCTACGATGCCATGAAGGATATCAGCGGTAAGATTATCATTATAGTAACTCACAATCGGATCTCGGATGACCTCGGTAAGATACTAACGATTCAGGATGGCAAACTACTGGAAGCAAAATGAAAGGTTAATTCTGAAAAATATATCACTCTGGTAAACTTATTTTTTTGAATGAGATATTCCCAGTTACAATTAGCTCATTGAATTGGAAAACTAGTATATGAAACCCCTAGAAAGAAATATTCTTCTATACAACATATACCTATATTCCAGTGAAACCTCTATTCGGTCTACTGCTCATGCTCATCCTTCCCACCTCAGGTCTCACTATTGGAGGTCCAGATGTAGCCAGTGACTCATTCAGTTCCGCGGACTTCACCACGGAGTACGGCTCGGTCTACTTCTTCGAGGTCGACATCTACCCACTGCAGCTTCGGGGCAAGACCTTTCGGGTCAGGACGTACATGACCCTCAGGGAAAAGGGTGTCGGGGTGATGTGGTTGGACATGCTCACGATGTACCTCAACGTCACCTACACCGACGGATCATATGTGGAGAGTAATACTGGTGAGTTCGAGACCCTTGGCTATGAGTACAACAGGATCTCGTACGACTTCAACATAAGCACAGACGTGCCCCCCTCCATCGACAGCATGACGATCTCGATGACCGCGGACTTCCGTGAGGTCAGCGAGCCACCACGCGATCACCTCGTGGGAAAACGTCCCTACGTGACCGTCGCCGAGATCCAGATCCTCGACCACGGGGAGAACCCCCCTCCGCAGATCAGTTCTCCCGAGGACGTCGTGATGGTCAAGGGGGAGAAGAGAGTGCTGAACTGGAGCGTATACGACGACATTCCTATGTACTATGAGATTAACTACTCGAAGTGGTGGGTAGACAGTGGGTCGATAAGAGAGTATACCAGTCAACGATTCTCAATCACCTATGATCTCTCGACACTCGACTACGGTTTCTACAACATCACAATCTCCGTCTGGGACATGCTCGGCCAGATCTCGACGGACACCGTTAACGTCAAGATATACAACAGGATACCACGCAGTTCCACCACCTCGAGGACGATCAGCCCGGCTCCGATCATGGTGCTGGGCCTGATCCCAGTGGTCAGGAAGCGTCTATCCCAGACTAAAAAGTGAGATGTGTCTATTCTCAGTCCTGACCGTATAATCTAGCATAATTAGACATCCCTAATGTCTACAAAAGTATGCGACCTTCTATCATATCTAGAATTAATATAGGTCAATGTTGTAAAGAAAAATATTTCGTTCTAAGGATTAGAATTTGACTTAACCGAAGAGTGAGCCCAGACCCATGTCTGCCTCGTCGACTTCCTCCTCCTCTTCCTCCTCCTCCTCAGGAGCAGCTTCCTCAGCGGCTCCAGCGGCGGCGGGGGCACCAGCTGCGGGGGCGGCAGCCATCATGGCTGCATTGGAGAGGGCCTCGTCGATGTCTACTCCGGAGAGCGCGGCGACGAGTGACTTGACTCTGTTTTCGTCTACACTTACACCGGCTGCCTCGAGGACAGCGGTCAGTGCGTCTTCTGTGATGTCTTTTCCTGCTTTGTACAGGACTAGTGCTGAATATAGGTATTCCATTTTGTTGTTTCACCTGTTGTTTTTTGGTTTTATTATGGTGTGTTTTCTCACACTTGGGATTTTCTCAATCCTCCTTTTTTACCCGAAGAGAGAGCCTAGACCCATATCTTCTTCAGATACTTCATCTTCTGGCTCTTCTTCTTCTGGTTGTTCTTCTTCTTCCTTCACCTGAGTTGGTGCTGGAGCGGCTGTAGCGAGTTCTGTTAGTTCGCTTGGCAGGGCGTTAGGATCTGCGTCTTTGATAGCAGCGATTAGAGCGATTACCTTGGCCTGAGCTGCACCGAGGACGTATTCAGCGTTATCTTCGCTGACGTATCCTGACTCTACAGCTAGGCTTAGAGCCTGCCTGTGAGCCTTGGTTAGCAGAGGCATTGTGGTGTCGTCTGTGACGTACTCTATCTCGAATGCGAGGTTTACAGCCTGCTGGTGGGCGGATGCGATGTACGCAGCCCAGTCTGTTAGGAGTGCCTCTTTGTCGAGGAATTGTCCGTCCTGTACTACTACTTCGAGAGAGAGTCCTACTTCGAACGGAGTTATTCCGAGTCTGGCGAGGATTGATGCTAGACCTCTGGAGACGACTTCGCCTGCTTTGATGACGGTTGTGTCCTCCGAGATTGCTATAGTCCCTCTCTCGATTCTTGTTGGTAGTCCGACGCTGTTTAGCTCATTGATGAAAGATCCTGGTCCTACTCCTGTGTTCATCTTCTCTACGACGACGTCTACAGGAGCGATCTGTCCTGGTCTTGCGGGAGCTGGGAACTTGTTCTCCTGTAGGAATTTAGCGACTTTGAATGCGCTTCCGTTTGAGAAGAGGAATGCGCAGCTTCCCGAGATGTACGGGAGGAGCTGTTCAGTCCCCGGGACGTTTGTCTTCTCGATTGCGAGTTTCATCAGGGTGTTCTTGGCGATGACGAGCGAGTTGCCGTCCTCCCTGAGTTTAGCCCTGATGTCCTGCACGACGTTCCCCTTCATGGGTTCGAGCTTGATGATCCCGATTGCGTTGCTGCTCTCGATGAGATCTATGAGCCTTTTTAGGGTCTCTACGTTTCTGCTGCTGTAGGCGGTTCTCTGATAGCTCATTGCGATCCTCCTCCTACTTTCACTGGCTTGCCCATGGTTGTCTTGACGAAGAGGTTCTTGACGTTCTTCTCTCCCTGCTCGAGTTTGTTCTCGAGTTCACGCATGACGAGTTCGACGTTGTCGACGATGTCGTCGATTGGCATGTCTCTGAGAGCCACTCTTGCGTGGACGACCGGGTTCTGCCTCAGCCTGAGCTTGCATGTACGCTGGTAGCGTTCTGCTAAGCTTTTGATGTCTGCGTTGGGTGGGATTACCGAGGGGGTCTTTCCTACGGGTCCGAGGTACCGACCGAGGTTCTTACCGACCACACCCATTAGGGGTGGTATTGCGAGAACGTAGTCGATGCTCTTGGCGAAGTTCCGGGCCTCCTTGGGGTCCTTTCCCAACTTCTCGACATCATCTTGGTTTAGAACAATAGGAATACCTGCCTCCTTGGCCTTGGAGATCATGGCCTCGTCCCCGACGACTGCGATCTTGACCGGTTTGGTCAGGGGGTGTGGCAGCACGACCTCCGCTCGGAAACGCTTGCTGGGGTCTTTCAGATTGATATCCTTTAGGCCCACGGCGATGTCGATACTCTCGACAAACTTCCTTTCCTTGGAGTTAGCAAGTACTTCTTCTACTGCTTTCTTGATGTTTTGATGGTCCATATTTGTACCTCCTGTGTGCCGAAGCTTACACAGTCAACGG
>JALWRB010000169.1 GCA_027077875.1 Candidatus Heimdallarchaeota archaeon | reverse complement strand
TCGATGTCCCCGGGTTTTCCCCGAAAGGTAGACTCGTGGCTAATGGACTTTTGCCCCTCCCTCAACTTAATCCGCTTGGAGGACAGTCCGTGAAGAGTCCGGTAAATGAATCCTCCTAGGTTCTCACCAAGCAGCAGTGCGATCTCACCCTCAGTGAGGTGGAAGAGTGTATCACAAGTCCCGTAGCCTCTCTCGATGAGTTTCTTCCCGGTCACCTTTCCTATCCCCGGGATCTTGGTGATCTTGAGACCAGTGAAGAACTGCTCCAATCCGTCCATGGTGACAACGGTTATCCCCTTTGGTTTGCGGTAGTCCGACGCCATCTTCGCCACCCTTAGCGTGGGTCCCACACCTATGGATATGGTTATCCCCTCGTTCTCGAACACCAGATCCTGCAACTCCTTAGCAAGGTAGTATGCCTGCTTAGAATCGCTGACCAGGGAGGAGATGTCGATGTAAGCCTCGTCTATGGAGGTCTGCATCATCGGTACCTCCAGCGACTTGAACATCGCCATAATCCTCTTACTCGTCGGCTTGTACTCCTCCCTCGCTGAGTTGGAGATGACCGCAAATGGGCAGAGCTTTAGAGCCGTGTTCATCGGCATACCCGAGTGCACGCCGTACTTCCGTGCCTCGTATGATGCAGTGAGCACAACTCCTTTTCCCGTCCTGCGTGCATCAGGATTACCGACTATAAGCGGCTTACCCCGGAGCTGCGGATTCTGCCTGATCTCAACTGCGGCGAAGAACATGTCAAGATCCACGTGCATCAGGACAGCATGTTCCCTATCCCCGTCATCCCCGTCGAGGTTGAAGGTACTGACAGAGAAGTTGCTCATATATTCAGAATTTCTGTAAACTGATATAAACTCAGCACTAGGACTTCTCTTCATGTGAAAACTGACGACTACCCAACTGTCTGAATTTGGGAACAAACTATTGAGATTTATATTCTAGATGAAATTAACAAATCGGATTACAGCTTCCTGTTTCATAACGTTCGAAAACATAATTGTTCAATGTTATGTGTCGATTGCCTGTGTTGAAATCAGACATCGAGCCTTCCCAATTGAGATAGTAGGCCATTGCCTCAAAGGTAATCTCAACATAGACATTGGTGGGAGAACTAAAAGAGAAAATGTCGGATGTATAGGATATTGTTCGATCGAAAGTTCCACGAGTATAAGTATTCACCTCACTGTCAATAGTAACTTCACCATTATCAGTGTAATACACCCTATAGGTAATCTTCAACAGACCTCCACTGTTTTCGATATAACCATCTGCATAGAAGCTGAATTTTACTCGGTAGGAGTAGCCAGGATCCACTGTATATCCATTTCCACTTTTGTCAGTATCCCATTTCGAATATGCACGTGCCCATCCGTACCATTCATACCTTGCATATAATCTAATATCTGTTCCATCGTGACTTGCTACATAATGTCTATGTCCACCTTGCTCTACAAAATTGTTCGCAAAGCTTCCAGAGTACACTTCAGTCCAACCAATTGCACTAGTAGTGTTTACTCCGTTCATTCCCACCATTAAGAGAGATAATAGTAGAAGTCATAATATTAGAAAATGAGACCTTCTTCCCATTATTGATTTGATTATTTTGCTTAATAAGCTCAATGTTTATTAGTGTGATTTTTGGGAGGAAATCCATAACATGATTAACGTTGATAATTTGACATTTGCGTATGGGGAAAACCAGATTTTCAAGAAACTGAACCTCAAAATTGATGGGGATGTAAATGGGTTGATCGGTCAGAATGGTGCAGGGAAATCCACACTTGTTAAGTTAATCACCGGATTATTAAGACCAGAGACCGGAGCTATCACTGTCGATGGTTTAGATCATATTGACCAAAGGAGAGCTGTGTTAAGTAAACTCGGGGTGATGTACGAAGACTCAAAATATCCTCCATGGGCAACACTCAGAGAGCATCTCAGGTTTATAGGTCAGCTCAGAGGAATGGACCCGATAATTGCAGAGAAGGAAGGTGTGGAGATTCTGGAGAGATTCGGGATTGGGGATAAATCTGACGAGAAGTTCCAGAAGTTATCCGCCGGGATGAAGCAGAAGTTTGGAATAGCCCAAGCTTTACTTGGTGACCCCGAGTATGTAATTCTTGATGAACCGACTGCAAACCTTGATGTAAGAGCTAGGGTTCAGATACTAGAGTACATTCAGGACTTGGCATATGAGAAAGGTATGAAATTTCTCATCCTCAGCCACATCCTTCACGATCTTGAACGAATATGCGACAAGGTAATTGTCCTTCACAATGGTAAGATCATGAAACAATCTTCGATGAAGGACATTCTAGACAAAGAATTTGTGAAGACGTATTCTATAAGATTCTCGGATTCAGAAAATCTTAATGGTTTCCAAGTCGAAATTGAGAAGAAGGGATTCACCTGCACCAGTAAAGGGTTGAATCTGCTCATCGACATAAAGAATAAGGAACAATTGAACCAGCTCAGGACCCTGACTAAATCTGAAATCAAACCAGTGCGTAGTGTGCTTGAACAGCTGTTTATAGATCTGACTGGGGGTGAGGAGTATTAAGTTTGTCACAAAATTGATATTGGCATACCTGATGCTAATTTCTCTCCAAGGATTCATAGGCACTATTAATCAAAACTACATATCGGTTACGGATACGACAACCAACCCTAGCTGGGAGAAGGAAATTTCCTTTCCAGCGTACAGAAACACACGAATAAAGGGGTATATTCATACAAATTTTTCTGTTCAGGTGGAGATCAGTGTCTTTGACTTCGAGGATAATATTAACCAAAAAGTGCTACAATTCAACATGACCGGACGGGATGAGGATGAACGTAGATCTTTTGAACTCGAACAGGATAGGGGAGCGAAAATAACGATTCATTTCCAATCTACAATGGATGCTAATGGAGCACCATTTTTGGGAATTTATTTTATCGAAGTCGATTCAATAGCACTGAATTTGTTTGAAGGAATTATCCCCTACATCATTTTCCTTACTATAGCACTCGCTCTCAGCTTAGTTCGTACGAAGGTACAATCCCTTCGGACATACGTTGGAAAATTAGAGGGAACACAATCTGGAGTCGCAATAGCAGTGGTAGTATTTTCACTAATTCTCACTAATCCTAGAGTCCAGCTAGACCTGTTTTCTCCTGAAAAAACGATGTCCAATCAATTGATGAATCCGTTCTATCCTTTACTATGGTGGGGGATGCTTACAATTCTGTCCATCAAACAATTTACTTTATCCGCAGTGGAAATCCAACACCTCTGGACCTACCCCGACGGGAAGAAACTGGTATTCCTCTGGAGAATGGCATTCTCGCTAGGATACATATGGATAATCCACCTATCAGTAATCCTGTCCTATCTACTCATAATTTACAGCTCATTTATTGGGTACACAATATCGTGGGATATTATTTCCAACCTCATGATATACTTGCTCGTGCCATTCACAAAGATAACACTGATCTTCCTTGTAATTACATTAGTCAACCTACTTGCACCTAAAATGATCCTACCATCAATGTCGATACTGTACCTGATATTCCAGAACTCTGGTATTGCACTAATCGTGATTGGTGAAAATGTATCATGGACACAGTCAATAATTCACGTATTGACCATTCCATTCCTAATCATAATGGTGTTTAAAATCTATATGAGATCGGAGGTCCTCTCATGAAACTTCAGAAAATTAACTCACTCTCAATAATTCTGGTACTACTAGTCTCCGTTGTCATGGTACAACTGGAGTACCCACACGATTCAAAGGTTCTCTTTGAAGATGAGATAGAACCGAATATATATGGTCGCATTCCACCAATAAAATTCTATGTCCTTGCAGGAGAGACCGTGTACGTCTTAGTAAGGGGTCAAAATGTTTCTTTTGAGATATATCAGAATCATTATGGAAACCTCGTTAGTGTGTCTAATTCATCCACTGATTTTGAATTTGAGAAATACCTTGAAGGCTCTAGTCAAATGGGGATATCTGTACGATCTTCTGACTCTGTCTACGTCAAGATACAGACAACTGGATCGCAGAATATGCTATGGTACGGGTTGATTGTCCCATCTCTTGTCCTTCTAATAGCAGTGGTGATAGAATTATGGCGAAGGAAGTACCATCCGCCATATTTCGAGGATGAGGTACGCTCACTTAGCCCTTGGTCAGTAATAATTCCCGCGGCGATAGTTTTAGTGTTTATAAGCTCGAAAGGATTTTATTTTGATTTTGACCTAACAGTAAAATATTACAATGAGGATTTGAATAGCTATTATATCGCATTAAGCTTCAACGTCTTTTTCTACCTTGTCTTCACAACTATCCTGTTTCTCCTACCTCTCTACAGAATAATGAATAACGGTCGGTTACAGGGATACAAGAGTCTGCCAATAGATCCGTTCAAGCAGTTAGCTATGCGGATTTTTGTGTGGTCCTCTGTACCTTTGGCAGCACTCTTTCTCATGTACTTTGATATGTTCTTCTCGAGGGGTGCTGAATTTGTAAGCTTGGATAATCTTCCCACAGTATACCTACCTGGAGTTCTCTTCCTAGCGATAATGGTATTCAATATTGTCACTCTTGAGATAATAGTCTTAGATGTTTCACAGAACCGACCGTATGTTGCACTCATCGTCCCAATCCTTTCGATATTGGTTTATAATGGATCTGTACCTCCATTCCAACCCTTATCATTCTACCAGCCAAATAGCTTTTCTGAGTTGTTTGATCTAGAGACTTCGGAATCCCGGATATTCTACTTTACCCGTGAACTATTCACGATGTTAATTCTCCTGATTGTAGGATTCTGGAATAGGAAAAAAAAATGGTTCAGGACAGGGACATAATTATTTCCAGTAGTATATTTTTCCTATAAGATTCATCATTATACCCCCGTGGCACATGAAAATCTAAAAGCCACGGCTATAATTTACCTCAATGAAGCTACTCCCGAATACAGTTGAAGGACTCAGGTGGGGACTTGAGAACTTCGATGGCGTGGAATTCGATATCCGTCTGACTGTCGATGACAAGTTGGTAATTCACCATGATCCCGTGACCTCTGCTGGCGATGTCATCAGAGAGTGTACCCAACAGGAACTCAGTGATCGAGGTCTCCCGAAACTCGAGGAGTTCTTCCTAGACGGAAATGTCCAGCAATCCATAAGGGATGGAAAGACCCTCTTCATAGAGTTAAAACCAGACTGTGTAGGGGGCGAGTTGATAGTCGAAGGACTGGGAGAGAGGTTCAGGAAGGCTTTCGACTCCGTCTTCGCGAGCACTGGATTACCAGAAGAAGAGATCAGGTTCCTCTCCTTCCAAAAGCTACTTCTTGACAGCTTCAGCGACTCATACAAGACCTACCCCATCCTCCCCGAGGTGGACGAATGCAAGACCTACAGCTCAGACCTGAAGATGCTTTTGACCTATCTGCCTAAGGTAGTAGGAAAATCTCTCAAGAAACATCTCAAAGAGGCTGGGGAGAGGGGGTATGCGGGGGTGTTCTTCGCACGGCAGTACCTCTTCGGCCCCACCAAGATTTTCCATCCCAGCTACAAGAAGCTGGTGAAGCTCAGCAGAGAAATGGGTCTGGACGTGGGGACCAATCTGGGAGACTACACCTTGGAGCCGTCGTACCCTGCTCTGTTCAGATTCAGTGATCAGACGGCAGTGCACCCTAGGCATGCAGGTGAGGGAGAGGGAAGGATCATAGCCCACCGAGGTACTGGGACCAAAGGGGTGGAGATCCCTTGAGCATGATAGACAGGGTCGTCGAAGAGATCAAGAAGGCAAAGAGCATCCTTGTCCTCACAGGAGCTGGACTGAGCGCGGACTCGGGCATCCCTACATTCAGAGGAGAGGAGGGTATCTGGGTGAAGGGATCAAAGAATTACTATCCCGAGGAGATGGCGAGGTACTCATCGTTCATGAAGACACCCGAGACCATATGGGAGTGGTACAAGTACAGACAGGAAATATGTAGTAGGGCAGAGTTCAACCATGGTCACAAAGCCATTGCACAGCTCGAAGAATACTGCGAGCAGAATGGGAAGGAGTTCCTGCTGGTGACACAGAATGTGGATGACCTGCACCGAAGAGCCGGCTCAAAGAGGATGGTGGAGATCCACGGTAATATCTTCAAGATGAGATGCTCCTCTAGGTCTGAGCACTCGTACAGGATTGTAGACCTGTCCGACGACCTCAGCTGTCCGACGTGCGGGGCGATCATGCGTCCACATGTCCTCTGGTTCGACGAGTACTACGACCAAGAGCTCTTCTCAATCCCGAGGATCATGCGAGCGACTGAGGACTATGATATTCTTCTGGTAATCGGGACAACCCTGCAGACCACAATGCCGTACCAGATTGTGTCGACCTTCTATAGGTACGGCAAGCCCATTGTGGAGATCAACCCTGCACCAGTTCTGGGAGATCAGATCGAGCTGGTGGTTGCGGAGAGCTCGACAACTGCGCTACCGGCGATCATCTCTAAGTTAAAATAATCTCGTAGATAACGTTCGCTGTGGAAGGAAGATTTCTCGTGGCAGTCGCTATCCTCGTCACCGATGGGGAGCGAATCCTGATAGGGAAGAGGGCGATGAATAAGGACGTGGCTCCAGGTCTTTGGGAGTACCCATCAGGGAGACTGGAGCAGGGGGAGTCACCTGAGGAGGCAGTTCGCAGAGAAGGTCGG
>JALWRB010000168.1 GCA_027077875.1 Candidatus Heimdallarchaeota archaeon | reverse complement strand
CTCGTTGTTCTCCACACTCTGAGCGAGTGGTACTACTGACAACACAAGGATGAACACCAGTATCGGAAGATGTATCTTCATTGTGTGAGCATACCGTATACAGTATTTAAGGATTGTAGATTGTTGTTATACTCAAGATCAGAGGTTTCTCCTGTACTCTCCACCTACCCTGTAGAGCGCTGAGCTTATCTGTCCGAGAGAGCAAAATTCTAGAAACCGAAGACATAGTTCAAGACATCAACCAAAGACATCAGCCATGGAGAGCGCATCACTTGTCCGGGAGCGGAGAAGTGTTAGTGTTCTAAACATCAGTTCTATCATACTTCATCCTTGATTTAAAGAGACGAATATTTCCACAAACTATTGAATCTCTTGTCACTGGTACTACAAATTCATTATGACCTAAGGGCTCGGACTTCAATCTCGGGAAATTATTACCTCGAATCCTTTCAGAATCTTCGCACCCCCATTTGTCTGATCGTTCAAGTAGATCCAAAGGATGTAGTCATAATAGTAACATTCTTCAAGATTATGATAAACTTTCAGTCCAATATTTATTTCCACATAAAATCTAGGTGAACCTGTAGTAATAATCTTCAGATCATTTGATCTTATTTCCTTTGATCCAGGTAAGTGCACGAGTCAGAATGACAGGCTTCTTGTTGTGGATCTCAATTAATAGTATTATCACCGGTAGAGCTCCTACCGCTTTTCAAAATCAACCGTAGCTTGAGTAAGTACATCATCAAGAATGCACTGGTGAACGCGGATAACAATACGATATCGATGAAAATCCATTGCATAACATCTGTACCGGCTGCTGCACCGAGAGGAGAGAACAACACGATCATAAAAACTGAAGCAAAAACAAGCAATACTTGAATTGTGTAAATAGAGTAAAACTTGTGTCGCAGATCTGAGTTTGGCTCAAGTCCTCTGCTGGACTGCTTTACCTGCCTTCTGTATGATCTCACTAAATAGACTGCGACGACCAGAGAGACAAGGACGAAGCCAGCCAAATAAAACACCTTACCAAAGTTATCAGGGAGAGCTGAAGAAATGATCACGATGAATGTTACTAATAGAAAGATCAGAATGATTGATGTGATCGTTTTCATCCAATTTGTGATTCGAATTCTTCCTCTTGTCATCCACATCACCTATAATTTCCAGGAGGTGCTCCTCCAGATGAGCCGGAATTGGAAGGAGAGCAGGGATATAATGAGATAAGATCCCAGTCTGTAATAGTTGATCCGAGATCGATAGAGGGAAATGGAAATGCCCCCTCTGATAGAAATAATGTCTCTTCTAATCGGACTCTTGCTATCTTTAATGTACGATCACTACTCCAAACATCTATATATACTGAAACAGAACCCAAGAGTCCTTGAACAAAACTTGGGGAAGTTATAGATATCGCTCCTACTGAATCAACATAATCTATGTAGAAATCATACACCCCAAATATTTCTAATCCAAGGGTACTTGTAAAAAATGCAATTGTTGAGTATGCACTCCATAAGTTCATAATTAAGTCAAATCCCAATGCAGGGATATATAATAATATTTGTCCCAAATTTACATATGTATATAGTATGACTAAAGATTCTTGTTATACTCAAGATCAGAGGTTTCTCCTGTACTCTCCACCTACCCTGTAGAGCGCTGAGCTTATCTGTCCGAGAGAGCAGAACTGAACCGTGTCCAAAAGCTCCTCGAAGATATTCCCACCAGATACTGCAACTTTCTGCAATCTCTCCAGAGCAGCGGCCGACTTGTCCTCGTGTTTCTTTTGGAATTCGCGGAGCCGGTCTATCTGCATCCTCTTCTCCTCAGGAGTCGCACGGATAAGCTCATTGACCTCAAGGACGTTATCTCCCCTATGGGGATTGAGGAAGGTGTTGACACCGATTATGGGGAGCTTCCCACTCATTTTTAGGTGCTCATAATACATAGACTCCTCTTGGATCTTTCCCCTCTGGTACTGTGTCTCCATTGCACCAAGTACACCTCCTCTCTCGCTGATCCTCTCGAACTCCGAGAGAACTGCTTCCTCGACCAACTCTGTGAGTTCCTGCAGGATGAAGGAACCTTGGTTGGGGTTCTCGTTCTTCGCACCACCAAACTCACGGTTAATGATCAACTGGATGGCCATAGCTCTTCTCACAGACTCTTCAGTGGGGGTTGTCACGGCTTCATCATAGGCATTGGTGTGTAGTGAGTTGCAGTTGTCGTAGATTGCAAGAAGTGCTTGGAGAGTAGTTCGGATGTCGTTAAAATCGACCTCCTGAGCGTGGAGACTCCGCCCGCTGGTCTGAATGTGATATTTCAGCATCTGACTACGCTTACTTGCTCCGTACTTCTCCTTAAGAGCGATAGACCAGATCCGACGGGCAACTCTCCCGATGACGGAGTACTCTGGGTCGAGACCGTTAGAGAAGAAGAACGAGAAGTTAGGAGCGAAGTCGTCGATATCCATGCCCCTTGACTTGTAGTATTCCAGATATGTAAAGCCATTAGCAAGGGTAAATGCGGTTTGTGAGATCGGATTGGCTCCTGCCTCTGCGATGTGGTATCCCGAGATTGACACCGAGTAGTAGTTCCTTACATTGTTGTCGATGAAGAACTGCTGGACATCCCCCATCATCCTGAGGGAGAAGTCAGTTGAGTAGATGCACGTATTCTGTGCTTGGTCTTCCTTGAGAATGTCCGCTTGGACAGTTCCCCTCACCTGTGAGAATGTATACGTCCTGATCTCTTCATATTTATCATCTGGAATTAGCTTACGAATTTCATCCCATGCCTTGAGCTCAGGTGTCTTGTCGTCGACCACCCACTGCTCGCCCTTGTGCACGTCGAATCCGTAACGTCCATCCCCAGTCCTCACATAGGCTTCTGCAGGAGATAGAAGATTGTTGTCCACCACCCATTTCCTGCATTGCTGTCTGACTGCTGCGTTGAAGAAGAATGCGAGCATGATGGGGGCAGGTCCGTTAATCGTCATGCTCACAGACGTCTTGGGATCGCACAGATTGAATCCGGCGTACAGCCTCTCCATATCCTCGATAGTACAGATGGATACTCCTGATTCACCCACCTTCCCGTAGATGTCAGGTCTCTCATGTGGGTCCTCACCGTAAAGCGTGACCGAGTCAAAAGCTGTGGACAACCGAGCTGCGGGTTGACCCTTGGACACGTAGTGGAACCTCTTGTTCGTCCTCTCGGGTGGTCCCTCTCCAGCGAACATCCGCGTGGGATCCTCACCCGTCCTCTTGAAAGGATACACCCCTGCTGTGAACGGGAAACTACCCGGGACATTTTCGAGCAAAACCCACTCAAGTATCTCTCCCCAATCCTTGAACTGAGGTAATGCAACCTTGGTTATCCTCGTTCCTGAAAGGGAGGTTGTGAAGGTAGGGACCTTGATCTCCCTGCCCCTGACCTTGTAGACGAAATTATCAGCTTCGTAGAGTTCCTTGAAGGAGTCCCAGTTCTCTATGATATCGAGATTATCGGGAGTGATCATTGCCCTGATGTCCTCAATCTGCTTGTCGAAGATTTCAGCGATTCTAGATGAGGGTGAGAGTATCTTCTTGCTCTCAATAAGGTGCCAGAGTTTCCGGGCATACTCCGCTTGTGTTCTGGCCCAGTCTTTATACTCCCTGATGGTCTCGCTGATCTCTGCAAGGTACCTAACTCTTTGGGGAGGAATGATATAGCTCCTATTCGAGTTTCCAATGGGCAGATTGATCTTCTCCTTAAGTGTTGACTTAAAGCCTTTGAACCTCTCATCAACGACCTCCATCAATTTCACATAGAGTGAGTTCACACCGGCATCGTTGAACTGTGAGGCCATGGTGCCAAAGACAGGGATCTCATCATCTGGAACTTTCTCGGTATCGAAGAGTTTTCTCGATCTTCGATACTGCTTTCTGACATCCCTCAGTGCATCCTCTGCACCTCTCCTCTCGAACTTGTTGATGGCTATTAGGTCTGCATAGTCAATCATGTCTATCTTCTCAAGTTGACTTGCTGCTCCGTAATCCGTGGTCATGACGTATATACTGATGTCGGCGAGGTCTATGATCTCACTGCCGGACTGCCCTATCCCTGCAGACTCCACGATGATGAGGTCGTACCCTGCAGCCTTGCAGATATCAATTGCTGGGCGAGCTGCTTCACTCGTGGCCAAGTTGGCCCTCCTCGTCGCCAGAGATCTCATGTATACATTGTCCGAGTGACTGAGGGAGTTCATCCTGATCCGATCTGCGAGGAGTGCACCACCCGTCTTCCTCTTGGAGGGATCGATTGAGATCGCAGCAATGCTCTTGTCAGGGAAGTCCATCAGGAAGCGGCGGATTAATTCATCCGTTAGCGACGACTTCCCCGCACCTCCCGTTCCGGTGATTCCGACTATGGGAACTGTCTTTTTCTTGGCGATCTTGCTGATCTTTTCCATTTCGGAATTCTTCTCACCGATCTCTGCGATTGTGATAAGCCCAGCAGTTCCAAGCCATTTCTGCTCCTTCGTCGCTTTGTCAAAGTCCACGTACTGATGGAAGTCTTTGGTTGAGAAGTCACATTCACGGAGAATGTGGTTGATCATCCCCTGCAATCCCATCTGGCGCCCGTCGTCTGGTGAGAAGATCTTGTTTATACCATATGCCTCCAGTTCTTTGATCTCGTCGGGAACGATGACTCCTCCTCCCCCTCCAAAAATCTTGATGTGGGATGCTCCGAATTCTGCCAGCAGATCCTTCATGTACTTGAAGAACTCCATGTGACCACCTTGGTAGGAGGAAATGGCTATCCCCTGTGCATCCTCCTGAATTGCAGTGACCACAATATCCCTCACGGAACGGTTGTGCCCCAAGTGTATAACCTCCGCACCGGAGTCCTGAAGGAGTCTCCTCATGAGGTTAATAGAGGCATCGTGCCCGTCGAAGAGCGATGCTGCAGTGATTATACGAATGGGGTGCTTGGATTGGTATACGGGTTCTTCTTCGTAGGTCTGCATTGGAATCTCTATTTAAGCTCTCTATGGGTGCAATAATAACAGTTTCTCTAATGGATATCCCTATTCCTCAACCACTTCGCACAACTCTTTCCAATCGCGTAATATCGAGGGAAATTCCTCATGGAGTAGTGCATTGGAAATCAGAAGCCTAGAGTGCTTGGGGAATTCGAAGAGCTGCAGCTTGGGCTTGAAGACAAGTGGGTCGATTCTTACCTCAGTGATGTTGTTGTCGCTGATATTTAGAATCTGCAGATTCAATGATGCAACAGGGCTGAGATCGAGATACGAGATAAAGTTCTTACTTAGATCCAACTGGACAAGCTCAAAGCAGTTCGACAGTGGTTCCAGATCGACCTCAGCAAGTGAGTTATTTTCGAGGTAGAGGTACCTCAACATGTCCTTGTCCCAGAGGGGCGACAGATCAATTCTTCGTAGCTCACAAGAACTAAGATCAAGGTAGTCTAGGTTAAACCAATTCTGGATATTTGTCAGGTCAATCTTTTCGATCGGGTTCTGGGAAAGATTGAGCTCCGTCATCTCGACTGAACCATAGAGGGGTTCAAGGTCGATCCTTTTCAATCGATTCTTCTTCAGGTGCAGGAGACGAAGATCCTCATTGTTCTCAAGGGGAGAGAGGTCTATTTCCTCCAGAAAATTCTCAGACAGATATAGATATTTTAACTCGGGGATTGAGCCGAGTGGAGTCAGGTCCACCTTGTCCAAGAGGTTAGCAGAGAGATTGAGTTTAACCAATGTGTGAATATCTGCGAGTGGAGTGAGATCAACTGAGACTAACTCGTTCTCCTGCAGGTACAGCTCCCTGAGTTCAGGAAGTTCAGAGAGAGGACCAAGGTCAATCTCCTTTATGAAGTTCGAACCAAGTGAGAGAATCTTCAGCTTCTTGAACGCTGAAATGGCACCCAGATCTACCGATCTGAGGTTGTTGGAGTCTAGAACAAGTGATTCTAGGTTGGGAAGATCTACACCTTCGAGGTCTATACTAACTAGCTCGTTTCCTCTGAGATCGATACTCCCGAGATTGTCACAGCCATTAAGTTGCTTGAGGTCAATCTCGATAAACTGGTTCTTTTCCAAGCTTAACAGGTTGAGATTGACCTTGTCTTTCAGTGGGGTAAGGTCGATCTGGAAGAGCATATTTCGATCTAACCGGAGATAGGTCAGTTTTGCTGCTCCTGACATGTGAGCCAGATTTATGGATTCCAACATATTCTCTCCAAGCATTAATCTGTCGAGCTCAAAGCATTGGTCAAGTGGTCTAAGGTCAATGGACTTGAGGTAATTCTTGGCGAGGTAGAGGTCCTTCAGGTACGGCTGATTCTCCAATGGAGACAGATCGATCTCTATGAGGTTGTTGTCCTCTAAATAGAGGTATTCGAGAGAGTGGATATTGTTGAGTGGGGAAAGATCTATGGTCTCTAGTTGATTCCGTGATAATGAGATCTTCCGCAAGCGATCCATCTTTGAGTGGATGAATTCCAGTGAGATCTCAGAGAGTAAATTCCCATAGAGGAATATCTGCTCAAGGGTTCTGCAGTAGCTCAGGGGTTCTAGGTCGATGTAGGAGAGTGACATCTCATTGATACCTAAACCCCTAAGCTAGATGCATCCAGAGATAGGGGAAAGATCGAGGAAATAAACTGGATTCCCTCCAAGATAGAGCTCCTCCAGAAGGTCCAATTTGGTGACCCATCTAAGATCC
>JALWRB010000167.1 GCA_027077875.1 Candidatus Heimdallarchaeota archaeon | reverse complement strand
TTCGCTACGACCTCGAATCCCCTTCCGTACTTCCCAGCCTTGGCAGCCTCGATACTTGCATTCAATGCCAGCATGTTTGTCTGCTTGGCAATGGAGTTAATCTGAGTCTTGAGGTCAATGATCTCATTGCTGATGGCGAACATAGTCGCCTTGAACTGAGCAAGGAGATCCGATGAGTGCTCAAACTGACCCTGAGATTGACCCAGAGTGTTAGTCAGGCTGTTGAGATCATAGAAGACATCGTCAACTGAATTTCTGCTGAGTCTGAGGTTCTCATCGATGAGCCCTGTGTGACCCTTGATAACATCTACAACCTGCTTCTGTATGGCATAACGATGTGAGAGAGTCGTGTTGAGGGATACGATTGCATCTGGGAGTGCAGCAATCTCTGGAAAAACATCCAAATCTATCAGAGGAATGAAATTGTAGTCTTTCATCTCCGAAATAATCTCTGCTGATTTTGTCACGGGATTAATCAGCATCTCGTTGAACATCAGGTAGTTGAGCACTCCAAGACCCATTGCTAGGATGGCTATACTATAAGTCAAGAGGATATTGCCAAGAAGTATTGTTATCATCAGGAGAATAATTGATATCAGGCTCGCTATAGAGAAGACCTTTGCCTTGTTGTTCTCATAAGTGTATCTAATTTTGTCGATAATATCCATCTCATCAGTGATTTGCGACTTTGTGGACTCAGAAGTTGCGATCATCCTATAGTTGCGATTCAAATTGAAGTAATAATAAGATTACGTGAAATGAACTATAAAATATTGAATTTTGGGATAATAAAATATAATAAGTTTAATCAAGACCTCAAATAAACTCGACATAGTGAGTGAAGACACAGAGGAGTTTCTGCCTCCTATAAGGAGTTTTTTCATACTTAATACTGGAGGTGTTCCTCTCTTTGCAAGGCGGTACGAAGGCAAGTCTGATAAGACTGAGATGGACAACTCCGATGCAGTTCTACTCGCGGGCTTCTTGGCTGCAGTAGAAATGTTCAGTAGGACGAATCTCCATGGAAGACTGCTGGACATTGGATTCGTAAAAGAACGTTATTATTTCTTTAGGGGTGAGACAGATACAGATTACCTAATCGTCCTTTCAGCACCCTGTGAGGATGATCCGTATACCATTGATTCCCAATCCCTTGACATTGTGAAGCATATCTTACAGCAGTCGTGGGAAGCTTTCTCACTACTTGTCATGACATCAGCTAGCAAGGAGATGGATCTGTCGGAATTGGCGTCAGGTTTTGGAAGCACCCTTGACTCAATAATCCTCGAGACTTCGTATATCTTTCAGGATGACGCAGAGGACATTGCAGAGGAGTACGAGAAGAGTTCCCAAGATCTCAAAGATAAGTCTCAGTCAATCGAATCAAACTCATTCGAGAAGGCAATTGAAAGGGTTAAATCATTCTTCCGAAGATCGAGTAAACCCACAGTATCTGACTAATCTTTCGGATTGTACATCACAATCATTCGGTTGTCAACAACTTCGAGTCTAACATCGATATTATCATTCATTATCAGCTCTGCAATAAGTCTCTCAATGGTCTCTGGTTCTTTCCCAAGAGTTTTTGCAAGAGTCGACAAGGGGACAGTACCCAACTTTTCGATCTTACTTGCTAGATCCATCCTCTCAAGCTTACGTATGGTGTTGTCTGGAAGAATTGACCCAGTTATTTCCTTAATCGCTAGTTGGTCGCCTGCCTTCCAGTATGTCATGACCATCTGCAAGGTTGTGAAATAACTGCCTGTGTATCTGAGGAGTGGCGTTCGATTGATCAGCTCCTCCGATCTTGAAATTGAGAACTGCGTCACAAGTTCAACCGCTACTGATCCCGCATCAAAGCACATGAGAAAGTTCCATAGGTAGGTAGGTGAAGAATCTATCCTTGCATCCATAATAGTAAGGATTCTAGAGATAGCTATCCTCTTTAACCTCCTGGAGTTTATCACCATCTGGACAAGTGTGAGCTTACTCATCTCGAAGACGAGTGGGTCCTCTCGCTTGGCGGTGATGTCTTTGATAATAGACTTTGTAATATCCTCACAGAAGCCGATCATCTCGGACTGGAGTAGGTTGAATATGTAGACGAAGTCTCTTGTCTTCTCGAACTCTTTCGAGGTGATCGTGTTTAGAAGGTATGCAGAGAATACCTGTACAACAGACTGCTTAATATGTTCGTACATCTTCTTGAGCAGTGTAATTGTCTCCTTCTTGGCTGCCGATCCCTCAGCTACGAGAATTCTGTTCATGAGAATTTGTGAGATATTCTCCCTTAGGTCAGAGTCCCTGTCAAGTTGTTTGATTATCCAATTGTATGCAACTTCGTCCTCCTCACTGATGTACACCTGAATCGCTCTTTTCAATGCATCTTCCCATGACTCAGAGACGTCGGGGTCATATTTACTCTCTGCAGTCTCTGGTTCTTCTGGTGCAGATTTTGTATTAGATCCATTGGATTTGTCTGCATGAATATCAGAGCTAATCTTGTCCTCGTCCACCTTTGTTTCGATGATCGGGGGCTCCTCTTCTGTTATGAGATCCTCCTTAGGAACCTTTTGTATTCCAGCCTCTTTCTCGGACTCTTTCAACTGCTCAATAGATTTTGTCGTTCCATTTTCAGTCGTGACCTCGGTCTCAATTTTTTCCGAATCATCTTCTAGAGATTCCGCCTCCTCAACTTCAGTTGTGAACTCTGGAGTCAGGCTACTCTCTCCAATCGAGAAGAGTGATTCGATTAGACCGGTGTATTGACTCGGAGCAACCAAGCCATTTACTCTCGGTAACTTCTCAGTGATGTATTTGGCACCATGCTCCATAATTGAATCAAGATCTATATCGGAGTCTTGGTCTAGAACCACATAGTCGATGAAACTTGAGAAGTCCTTGAGGAAGGACGAGATATCCGAGCTGTATCCGATTTTGGAGAGGACCTCATCTTCCTGCTCGTCTACATCCTCTGTGGGCCAAATCAGCAGAGACTTGTCAACCTTTGCGACTTTCCTAATCTGTTTGAGAACGGATGCCAATTTCATCAGAATTGCTACAGAGATCACATCTGTGGAAGAGATCAGGATGATGTCCGACTCCTCAAGAATCTTAGCGGTCTCCTCAGGAAGCTTGTCATCCTTGAGTTCCTCAACACCATAGAGGTGGAGACTCTTTCCGGTCATCTTTACCTTCTTCTCTCCCGCATTATACTTCGACTCGTCAAATGGGAGCTTCTTTGAAACCAGATAGTACCTTAGAGGGGCCCATTTCTTGTTCCTGTAGACAATGATGTCATCGTCCTCATCTGTTAATGGAAGTATTTCGAATGGACCTTCCCCGATGAGCTCTTCTAGACCATCAAATGTTTCAACCAGACTGGTTGAATGATCTTCAATTGTGTTAATGTTATAGATTATCCCGATATCGTCTTCACTCTCAATACCATTCAGATCCTCCATGTACGAATTCTTTATCGTGGGCGGAATTGGAAAATTCTTCTCGAAATCATCAGATATTGATTTCAGAGTCTGAATAAGTTCGTCCCGGACAATGATAGATTTTTTATCTTCGGATCTCGGTAGTTCGTAATTCAAGAAGGTAGCACAAATTACTTTGAGGTCAATGTTGCTAACTTTGGATAGAATCTCCAATACGGGATTGGCTTCCTTACCCAACAATATTAAGGAAACCTTGAGTTTGTCGCTCTCAGCCATTTGTCTAGTGCATCAATGTACCCAAATTATCACTTAAAGTATTCGGTCAATTATTAGTTTTGAATATCCAGAATCTGAAGAGACGAATAAATAATTTAATTCTCGTTTCCTTTGAATTTTCAGTACAAATTACTGATCATCTGTCTAGAATATCTATCATTCTAGAGTCAGCTAGCATGATGAATTTCGTTTTCTATCTCGGAAAGCTGTACAACCTTCATGATACCATTACTTCCCGAATCACTATTGATCCTACTCACAGCTTCTTTAGCTGGGAGTCCAATACTGTTAGAGATGATCAGCCCTCCATCAAGGTTCGCATAACTGATAGCCTTCTCCGCGTTGAAAATCTCCTTAATTGAAAGAGGTCTCTTTAGGTCATGGTAGAAAACACCTATGGACGCTCCGTTGTCGTACTCAAGAAGTAGATGAATATAATTTGCCGGTGAGCTCTTCTCCTTGATCTTCAACCCATGGCTAGGATTCACCATGAGTTTCTCACGGAGGTACCTAATGACCGTTTTGAAGTTCTTTGGATCCTTGACTATGTGCGAGTTCCTGTCCTTGAACGTATTAATCCTAATCGCGTTGTTATAGTCTGGTACTTCCTTCCCGATCTGAGAGCTATTATTCAGATTCTCCTTGATAAGGTCCTTATACCCAAGACTTTCTTTGTTCTCGATACTTTTGTACTTGTTATTGAGAATATCAAAGACCCTTGCTTCCGAATTTATCGGAGTTTTTTCATAGCCTCTGCTACTGTATGTTTTGTCCATATTACCACCTAAACCTTACCTAATCCCGGAGGAATTAGGTAGAGTCACATTATGAATTCAGAATTTAAACTATTCGGAAAATCTATGTAGTTTATGATAATGCTGAAATAGGAAAAATGGCAGTATACTTGGTATGGTGCTAATATCCATCATGTGAGAATTTGCGGATAACCCCTTTTCTTTAAATACAATTTGTGTGCTACAAACCGTTGTCAGAAGAACCTTGCTTCCAATTTAATGGATATAAATTCACTATTGCAGAGGTCATATGCCTTCGTCATATATTGTGTCATACAATCGCTCGATTAGAACAATTAACCGATCACCCGCATTGGGCTCTAGAAGCTCCGATATTGTCGCTACGGACTCTGTAAATTTCTCGATCTGGTCCTTCATGTCATGCATGGTGAGGTACCTGAGACCGTCCCTTAGAGTTACCACGGTTATATCATCCTCACTCGTCGACTTGATTGGAAACTCATATGAGATCTCCCAGTGACTCCCGGACCTTTCCACGTTTATACCAGGGAACCCAAAAGATGACTTGATGAGCTCCGGATTCCGGAAATAGGACACGGGTAGGGTACCTAGGAGCAAGAAAATCTTCCCCTCAGAAACAGTGATGGGCGTACTCCTGTTAAGGTAAAAAGATTCAACACCTGAGATCAGTTTTTGCAGAGCATCGTACATCTTATCGACGATTTCATATGAGCGGTCAACAAGCAGTTTCTCAAAATGGTCTCGATCCTTCGCTTCATTCAGGATGGTCTTGACAAATTTCGAGAGAGACTTCTGTATTATCTCATTGTATGCAGGTTCTAGGATCACATCTGAAGGAGTCTCGAAGATCTCTAATGCAATACCCACTTGAAGCTGATCCACTTGGTCTTGATTCAGCACACTCGAACTCTCTATTCTTCCCTGGATATCATCTCTTACCGTATCGTATGGGGCAAGGAGTGTGGGGCCTCTCAGATCAAGTTTCAGAACGTGCTTCCCTGCGTTCTCAACGACATTTCTAATTTTCTTGCGATACTGCCTGAGTTCCTTTTCGACACTCTTCTGCATTCCAAGAATAAGTGTGTCTATCTCCTTGTATGCTTTTCCTAGCTTTTTCGAGAGAACCTTTAATTCTTTCTCTAAGGGTTTTCTGTCCTTAGTACTAATACTGGCCACTGAGGTGAATTTAGAGACGATATTCTTCCAGAAATTTGCCACTTGGTCACCATATGTGAGAACCAATCCCTGTCCTTGAGTGATCAATTCACGTAGTTCAGAGGGATAGTCCCTTTGAGCTATGAACTCATCCCGATATTTTGAGAGGGCATTGGATTTAATCTGCTTCATATCTCCTGTTCCTGACTTGGAGAGTAATACTGAGTACTCGGTCAGGCTCTTCTGCATCTCATCGATCCTTGCACTCAATTGGTCTTTCAATCTCTTTAATTTTGTCTGTGCAGCGAGAAGAAGGGAGGAAAATATGAAATCATCAATTGCAGCAAGCTTCACGAAAAGTCTAGGGTCTAGGTTATTCCCAACAAGGGGATAACTGCTATTACCGTATTTCACCTTGAACTTCGGAAAATGAGCAACAAGTTTTCTAAATGTGTACACGTTGCTCTCGTGAATGAATCCCTGTTTCTTGTTGTATGGAACCTCGATGTCATCGATCTCAAGGGAGAGAATCTCTGTTTCAATCCCCTTTTCAATGAAATCTAAGGATGATGGTGAGATCAAGTCGATACCATACTTGTTGGTCTTCAGCTCGTTCATTAGTTCAATCATGATTGACGCGGCTTTAACAGAGGGTCCGAGTTCATTTACGGTTTGGATGTAGGTCTCTAGTCGTTGTCCCAACTTTCCACCTTCCGAGTAGAGAAATTGATCTATCAGCATCTCGTAAATGCTCTGTGTAATTGCCAGTGAGGATGCGTTTGCCAGAACAATAACCTCTTGGATGGTCTCAACCTTTAGCTGTGTGACCTTCTTGTTCTGTGTCCACTTGGTCAATTCTTTCCTTCTCCGACTTCCTTGAGATTTATCATCGATTTTGTTAAATTCCTTTAGGAGGGTGTCTCCATCAACGAACCCTAACGCGAATGTCGTGAGGATCTCCCACCCTGACTTACTGAGAGTTATTCCAGCCATCTTCCGGAAGAAACCGTCATAAAATGCCCTGATATACTTGTGTGTCTGTTTGCTGGTATATTTCTCCAGAACTAGTGAGTAGTAATATCCTGCATTCTGAACTTCGAGATCAGGCAAGAGCTGATCGAACTTGTTTTGGATAGGTCCTCTCGGGATCTCCACAAAGATAATCTCCGGGTGTTCCTTCATTGCAGCGAGGATAGATTTCCTCACAAACTGAGCGAACAGTATATCCCTGCTATTATGCAGTGACCTCAGGTGAATTTTTGATCTTGCTTCCTGAATTGTTTTGTCTGTCATGATTTTTGGAAGGGCGTCGACAACAAATTTCGATGGATTTTTCACCTTCTGCCGGATCAAGTTGCTCAGGAACTTGTTAAATTCCCTTACCAAATTCTGCTTCTGCTCAACCTGAAGTACAATCTGTGGATTCTCCTTGACAATCTTTCCGATGAGGTAGATGGTCAGTGACTCAAGGACTTCCTCCCTTCTCTCTCTCACAAGAAATCCTGAGTTCCAGTTGTACGTCGCAATCTTCCATCCTTTAGTACCAAATAGCTCATCAATTAGCTCAAACAGAGATTTTTTATCCTTAAATAAATCTTGGAACTTCTCCTCAAAGAGCTTCAGTAGTGGTCTTTTTTGGTGAGGGATATCATGTGACATTCTCACAATGGAGCAGGTATTTAGGAATGCTTTTGTCATCTCTCTGTATGGTATTTGTGCACCTGTATCTGCAAGAGATTTGAGGTTGAGCATCTGGGGTAGCTGTTTTCCGAGATTGAGGGAGAGGGACTCGACGACATTAACCACGGAATTATCCACTGGACCCAAACTGTCTCTTGATACAAAATAGGTCATAATAACGTTGAAGTCATCTGTTATTTTGATGGATTTCACTCCTGAAGCTCCTGACTCGATCTCTGTCTTCATAAAATCTGAAGAGGCATTGATCGCCTCGGTGGAAATCACGTCCTTCAGGGAGACGAGGATGTTTCCGACGAGCTTAGGGTCTGTATCAGAAGGAAGCTTCCCTATTTCGCCAAGGGAGATCCCGTACTCCGACTGAACTGAAATCCAAACGTGATGATCCAGCATTATTTCCCCCTATGTCTTTAAAATTAATAAAGGAATTCTTTTTCACCCTTCGAAACGAAGCAATCATCACTGCTGAAGAAAAGTACATATTAGCCCGATGATCCAATTCATCTGTGACCTATACTACAACACATCTAGGCATTTCTGTAATCCTTCTGTTAGCATTAACTCCAACCAAGGTAAGGAAATGGTTCAGAGACAATCCTAGATTATTCTTCTTTACGACGCTGTTTTCGATTCTCCCAGATGTCGACATCTATCTCAGAATTCCACACCGAACATGGACCCACAGCATCTTTATCATTCTGATCTCAGGGATAGTTCTTCTCTTCATCTCATACTTGAAAGACAATTGTCAATTGAGGAAAATTGCACTCCTGATCACGTATTTTTGGCTCAGCCATGTACTTTTCGACCTTACTTGGGATTCGGTTGGGATTTTCTATCCATTTGACACGAGTTTCTACAATGTTGTTGGTGGTGTCAAGCTCAATCTCGCAACATCTACAGTATCGATCTCTGGGTTCTATTTACAATCATCACTTCAAAACCCGGAAGCTGGCATCGACCAGTATTTCGTGAACTGGAGCGTGGAGAGGAGATTGGCAACCTTCGGGACAGATACATTCGTTCTGTCAATTTCCCAGTTGACGGTTCATCTGGCAATATTCACACACTATCTTTCAAAAGTTGTGATACCATTTCTTGGAAGCTTCCCTTCCGTCACAAAGCAGAAAATCAAGATCAGCAAAGCAATTCCTGCACTACCAAAGTGGATTGTTCGCCACGGGTGGATGACCCTTCTTCTCCTCTTTCTTCTCTTGTTTTCACTGTATGCAGGAGTTGGCAATGGGAGTTCATACACCGAAGACTCAAAGACTACTACTACTTTTTATGTTCTCTCTGACGGGCTGGGTCTTTATTCTACCTTGATCTTCAACATACCTAGATCTTCAGAAGCTGTAATCACCTTGAAGTTCCCAACCCATGCTCTGAATTTCTCGATGGGGTATGGAATGTCAGACAATAGTCTAAGGGAGAAATCAGAGAATAAAATCAAGGCTCTTGAGACCGATGGAACGGTCGAGAATTATTCATCATTTGTCAACGAATATATCACCGAGATGAATAGCTCGATCCCTTCTTCATGGGGAACAGTTGACATCAATCCAGAGCAAGAATATTCCATAGTCATCGACCTTGGTACATCTATATCTGATCATCAAGTCGGGGTAGATGTCCTCCTCCTCTCTTGGGACAGCGATGATTTCTTCATCTACAACGTCGATGCTGTTCTTGACCTTACAACAGATCGGTCATCATCTGTCCTCTTCTCAAACATAATTGCTCTGATTGCAGGTGTAGGGATTATAGGGTCTATCACATACTCACTTAAGGCGGAGAAAAAGCACACTGAATTAGTCAATTGAACTGTTAGGACTGGAAGAATTCATTAAGGAGATAATCATCGGTCTCTCATGAATTCCAGAAGTTTGGAGAAGCTCCACAAGGAGACTTCGAGACTTAGTCAGATTCATCCATCGGGTATCCGAAAGATGTTTCAGCGGGCCCAAGGTCTTGAGGGTGTAATCTCTCTCGGTATCGGTGCACCAGATCTAATGCCCCCAGAAGGTCTATTGGAGAATGTCAAGCGCAACCTTACCAATCCCAAGGCTCATAGCTACACACTTAACTCTGGAATACCTGTCCTCCGACAGAAGATCTCTGAGCAGTACATGGAGAACTATAATATTGATCTACCTGCAGATGGGGTTGTTGTTACTGCTGGTGGAACACAGTTTTTGTACACCTCTATATTTGCTCTGACAGATCCTGGCGATGAGATCATCATACCAGATCCAGGATTCGTCTACTATCCAACTGTTCCGCTCATCGCGGGTCTGAAGGTCAAGGCTATCCCCCTAAATGACAAGTTCCAAATGGATCCAGAGCTAGTAAAAGAGGCTATAACCGACAAGACACGGATGATCATAACGAACTCCCCCTCAAACCCGACAGGTGGGATGTTCACTGAAGAGACCACAAGGGGTATTGCAGATCTTGCGATTGACAACAATCTGGTCATCCTCAGCGATGAGGTCTATGAATACATAACCTTCAATGGTCGAAGACATCTGCCCATGGCTAGATACGCTCCTGAAAATACCATTACTCTCAATGCTTTCAGCAAGACATATTGTGTACCTGGTTGGAGAATGGGTTTTGGAATTGGGGACCCATCTCTCATGGCTCCTGTGGCAAAACTGCATCCATTTGTCATTGCCAACCCCTCTTCTCTCTTTCAGTATGCTATTGCTGATTTCATGGGATCACCCGAAGACAAACAATTCAAGGAGATGATGAGGTCAACCATGGAGGAGAGAGCCAAAGTCACCTACTCTGAATTCTCGAAGATAGATGGTGTAACCGTCCCGGACATCGACGGTTCATTTTACGCCTTCCCTTCGATAGAGAGTGATGGAGCCGAGAATCCGGGTGAGGTGTTTGTCGAAGAGGTGTTCGAGAAAGCCAAGGTGGTCATGGTTCCTGCGTCAGAATTCGGATCCAGCAGGAAAGACCACTTCAGAATTTCATTCGGATCTGCATCCGTAGATTTATTGAAAGAATCCGTTGTCAGAATTAAGGAGTCGCTAGACCGTTAAATCCTCTTGAGAGCTATATACCCTCTTGAGATTGTTAAATCCTTTTGACAATGGATCCATTGGCCTGCTTTATTTCGAGTGTACTTGTCGCCACGTCGAAGATAATTGTCCGACCTTGGTTCTCCCCGACATCTCTGGCGAGTACTTTGATCCCATTGTCCTGAAGCGCTCTGGTGACAGCAGCTATGTTTCTCGATCCGATGTCCATGTTACTACCTGAGGTGAGAGATTCGAACATCTTTGCACCTCCTGCTATCTTAGCAACTAGGTTCTCACGCAATCCACCCCTTGAGATTACGTGCTTAATGGCCTCAACTGTTGCCTCAGTCCCGTATTTTCCTGGAGGACCTGGTTTTGAGAATCTATTTTTCTCAGGAAGTAGAATATGAGCGAGAGCCGCTACCTTAAATTTCGGATCGTATACCACTAGACCAACGCAGCTACCTAGCGCAACCGCTTGTAGTTGGTCACCTGCCTTGCCGATAACGATTTCTCCTATCTTCGCTGTATATGTTGTCATCAAATCATCTCCTCCCAATTCTCACCGTAGAGTCTGACCATGAGTGTTTCCATTCCGACTTGGTTTGGAAGCAATAGAATGTCCGCTTTGACCTTCTGACCATCATCTGTGAAGACATCACACTCCACCAGAAGAACCTTGACGTCAGGTTCATCGTCTTGGTGATCTACCAATAGAACAGAATCAGTCAGTGATCCAATCATGTCAATTGCAATGTCAGGTGCATGGGGGAACCATCTTGACTCTGTGAATGAGTTTATTGCGGATATCGTGTGCAGAAGAAGTATGTTCCCGGTCTCTTTGATAATTGAAAGTGATATCTCGTCGAGGTTGAGCAAGTCACTGGTGTCCCCGCCCTTCCTCAGAATGTTAAGGATCGTACGAGAAGACTCTTCGTTCATAATAAGCAACATATTAAGCTTTGATCCTGCCTCTTCAACAGTCTGGACGTAAACCCCGACTGTAGTTTCCTCAGGTCCCGACGCTAGAATTGTTGGAGCCTCGCTGATTGGAACAAGATTGATTCTTGGGATACTCATGTCAACCTTTCGGTTCAGTAGCTGTGACAGAGCGGTAGCTGCGTGTCCTACTCCGATGTTTGAGAGTTCCTGCAGAGCTTCGAACTTCGGGTTAAAAGCAGCATAGAAATCATCATCTGGGATCATATCATTAGGCGGATTGCTCATTGATCTAAGTCACTATTATTTCTATGATATAAAAAATTGTCATAGGGTTTGGGTAATAATTTCTATTCCTAAATTGTTGCTGGATCTAGTATGAGGACAACTTTATCCTCATCCAGAATTGTCGCCCCACTGAATCCTCTGTACTGCTGTGCGATTGAGTCGAGAGCTTTTGTTACGATCTCTCTCTGCTCCATGACATCTGAAACTTTCAGACAGACCCTTGACCCTCCCTTTTCCCAGAGAATTACTTTAGGCTTACCCTCCCTGATTCGCCTCCTTGTTCCGAGGAGATCTATTTTCATTTGTGCTGGAAAGTCAATGTTTTCCTCGAGGTCAATTACGGGAATCACGTGGTCTCCTAATTCTAAGTAGTACCTTCCTTCTCGCATCTTCACCTCTTCGTCGTTTATCGAGAAGATCTTCTCGATGTTCAGCATCGGGATGGCGAAGAGATACTCCTTAACTCTGATTATCAGAGCTTGGATAATGGCGAGCGTTTGAGGTACCCTAATAATGAAGAGAGTTCCTTTTCCTTTCTTGGTTCGTATCTCAATCGATCCATTGATCTCCTCAATGGTTCGTTTCACGATGTCCATACCTACACCTCTACCGGCTGCGGTGGTTACTTCCCCTGCAGTCGAAAACCCTGGGTGGAATATCAGAGCAGCGAGTTGTTTGCGGTGGAATGTCTTGCTTGGTTTGAGTAGCCCCTTTTCAATCCCCTTCTTTTTGATTGCCTCAAGATCTAACCCAGAGCCATCGTCCTCGACATTGAACACAACTTCACCACGATCTTGGACCGCGGAGACCCTGATAGTCCCTTTCTCTGGCTTACCCATTTTCTTTCTGGTGCTCTTGTCCTCAATCCCATGAATTGCTGCATTCCTTATTAGATGCAGTAGTGCTTCGTTGACTTGGTCTATAACCGATCTGTCAAGCTCAAGATGCGTCCCTTGGAGGAGGAGTTCAATCTCCATATTTCGCTGTGCAGCTATGTCTCTCACTGTCCTCGGATACGTATCAAAGATCCTTGAGAGATTCACCATTCTCATCCTCATCAATCTATCTTGAATAGCGGTGATTGTCGATTCAAAGATATTAAGTTGTTCGACGGCTGAAGGTGTGAGGACGTCACTCAGTGCTAAGGCAAGTCTGTTTCGAGCTAGAACGAGCTCCCCGAGAAGGTCCACGACAGAATCGAGCTGATTGAGGTTGACACGAACAGACTGTATCCCTCTCTGAACTGAGACAATTGGGATTGACGAGACCGCTTCTTCGACGAGCCTGCTGATTTCTATCTTCGCGATGTCGCTTACAGAAGCTATAGTATTTCTGATCTGATTCTCGTCCTCATTCGTCACAATTGTGAAGGTTGGATCATCGACAAGCTTACCCTCTTCGATGACATTTCTGGGAGGGGAGGAATCCTCGATCATAGCGATTCGGTCGAGTGCTTGTAGAAGCTGGAAACCTCTAGCACCTCGTAGTGCGGTATTCTTCTCGAAAATGACTTTCACTGAATATTTAGTCCCCAGCTTGATCTCATCTTCTTCGGAGATTGCACTCTCCACATCTGATAATTCTGCGCTCTGTGGGTCATATTTATTCAAGAATCCAATAAGGTCATCCACAGGGATCTTGTTGATGTCCTCTCCTGCCTCCAGAGACTGGGCGAATCGCCCCATTCTGTCCGCAACTTGATAGAGAACCTGTATCAATTCTGATGTGACGACCCCTGACTTCTGTAATTCTATAATCTTTGACTCAGTGGCATGAGTCAACTTAGAAAGGCTGTCATACCCCATCGTACCTGCCATACCCTTGACAGTATGGGCTGCTCTCATAACCTCAGCTAAGGCATCCAGATTCTTCCTATTTTTTTCCAGTAAAAGGAGACTGTCATTCAGAATTTTGACATTCTCGTCTAATTCTGAAATGAACAGGTCTAAGTATTCATCTTCCAAAGCTCTCAACTCCTTTTGGAATTCAGATACTAAAAAATTATCGTGCTCTGTCTGTTAAATTGAATGAAGCCGTGGGATTATAATCCCAATGCTACCTTTATTCCTTTCAGCATATCATCGATGCTGTAGATGTGATCTACATATCCACTCTCTATCACGGATCTATTCATTCCATAGACGACTGAATCCTCCTCATTGAGCGCGAGAACCTTACCACCTGCCTTGGAGATGAGTCTACATCCCTCCGTTCCATCCTTCCCCATACCCGTCAATATCACCGCAACAACCTTGCCAGTAAATTCTTTGACCACACTTGTGAGTGTGACATCCACGCTAGGTTTGACGAAGTTTACCATCGGGCCATCTGTGAGCTTTAACTGGTAAGATTTCCCACTTTTGCGTATCTCCATATGCCTACCCCCCGGCGCAAAGTAGACGTTTCCTGACCTGATCTCCATCCCTTCCTCTGCTACATACACCCCTACTCTGCTCTGGTTATCCACTCTCTTGACAAAGTTCTCAATGAACCCTACGGGTATATGCTGAACTATAAGAACCGGAGGGAAATTCTTGGGAAAATTCTTCACAAGGGACGCGACCATCTGTGGTCCACCTGTTGATGCCCCAATCACAACCATCCGATTCACAGAGGGTAGTCTTGTTGGTTGACTACTGGGTTTGACCTTGGTCTGAGATTGTACGACTCCTTTATCATCTTCGAGGTATGACTGATTAGTCATACGAATGATCTTCATGAACTTCTCCACTCTCAACTTTGAGAGAATTGAGAGTTTTGGCACCATGAGCTTGTTAAGGTACTCCATGGGATCCATTTCCATCTCTTTTCCAGGTTTGTTGACGAAGTCCACTATTCCATAGTCGAAAACCCTCGAGTCGTTCTTGACTTGATTCTCAGTAAGTGAGGAAAATAGAAGAACTGGTGTGGGCTTGGCCCGCATGATCTGATAGACAATGTTCAACCCGGAGACATCTGGAAGCATAATGTCAAGAACAACCACCTTAGGGTTCAGGGTGATGAGTTTGGTGATGCACTCTACCCCGGTCTTTGCTGCCCCTATGATCTTGAATCCCTTCTCGGGAAGAAGGATTTTTTCCAGCATTCTTCTCATAAAAGCCGAGTCATCTGCTATAAGAACTGTTATCGCTATTACAAACCACCGATCCGCATAGTTTCTAGTCACATTTATCTATAAGAGTTTATTGCACCTAGTCACCGCTCAAGACCTTGTTAATAGTCCTGATAAATTCAGATAGCCTGAAAGGTTTAGTCAAGAAGTCCTTCGCTCCCAGACGAAGTGCACCCTCGACGATGTGCTTACTATTAATTGAGGTGACAACAACCACTTTTGCGTTGGGGTTAATCTGGAGAATTCTCTTGAGAACCTGAATACCATCCATAGAAGGCATGACAACATCGAGAGTGACGATGTCAATATCCGTCCAGTATTGCTGGTAGATCTCGACAGCTTCTAACCCGTTCAATGCCCTATATTTGACGGTGTGTCCAAGTTTTGTGAAAAGGCGCTCAATTACCATTAGCATAAATCGAGCGTCATCACATATCATAACATTGACGATGAGTTATCACCCCAGCTACTTCATCTTGTCCTGTATCAATTTAATCAGCTTATCCTTTTTGGTCTTAGTACTAACTGAATCGATTCCCATCTCATATGCAATCTTGAGAAGTTCAGGTTTGGTTAAAGCTCCTAGGTCCAGAGGGCTGGATCCGAACTCATCTTCTTCTGGTTCAGGAGCTGGAGCTGTTGATTTAACTGTTGGTGCCGAGACAATACCCTTATCGCTGATCAAGACGTCATCATCGTCAGACAGGTCATCGATGGAGAAGTCCTCCATAGTATTAACCTTGTCAATCTCTTTTCCTGTCAGGGAAATCTCATCATCCTTCTCCTCACCATGGATACTGGTCCTGATCTTTGCAAGTTTTTCAAGTTCTTTGAGGTCAAAATCACTGAAGATCCCCTCGGTCTTGAGGAGTACAACCAATCCTAGATCAGTCTTGACGATGCCCTCGATAAATGTGGAGCTTTTACTTGTAGAGATACCTTCAATTGACTGCTGGATGTTCTCGTCTGTAACAGTTATTACAGCTTCCACATAATCAACCAAGAGTCCAACAGTTGTCTTCCCTATTGTGACCATTAGGATGTAGTTCCTCTCATCGTCATCAAGGTATTCCTTCCTCCTCCTTCTATGTTCCTCGACCAGAAGTCGTCTTTTTAGATCTATAACTGTCACCACAAGACCCCTGTAGTTTATCACCCCAGCAGTATAGTCACCTGCTTGGGGAATGGGGGTAATTGTATCGGGAACGAAAACCTCCTTCACGTGGTGCACATCAATTGCAAAATACTCGTCATTCAGAAGGAATGCAACCAATTTTCTTTGACCTTGGATTTGGGCAGTGCTCATAAAGTCAAATAACCTCATCCCTAGTATAATTCTTGAATTAAAAAACGATGCTCATGAAAGAGGTAAAATCGTAGACAATGCTCTCTAAAATTCCCACCTCATTTCGGTGGTTCGATATTGAAATTTTGCTCAATCGGTGCTTATTTTGTGGTGTCTGCTAATAAACATTAAATAAGAACCATTTGTATCTAGAATTGAGAGGGGTTCAAACTCGAACCTGAACCAATAGAGGTGTTTGTTTTTGGCAAGAATAGCCGTTGTAGATGATGCAAAATTTATGAGATTAGTACTAAAGAGGATATTGACTCAAGCCGGACACGAGGTCATTGCAGAGGGACAGACAGGAATTGACGCTGTCGAAATTTGGGCGCGGGACAAGCCCGACTGCATGACACTCGACATAGTCATGCCCAAGCAAAACGGCATCGAGGCAGTAAAACAGATTATCTCCTTTGATCCCAATGCGAAAATTGTGATGGTAACTGCGTTAGGGCAGGAAGCGTTTGTCCTCGAGGCCATTAAGTCTGGCGCAAGAGAATTCATAATTAAACCCTTTAAGAACGAAGAAATCATCAAGGCCATTGCCAAGACTATCGGTTCAGGAAACTAGTCACTATAGACAACAGGGAAGAGACTGTCACCCTCAGATCTATTCTGCGTGAACTCTTCACCAGAATTGAAATTTAGGAGCAGGGGTGAGAATACGGTTATTGTAACCATTGCGACTGAGATGAAGATCAGGTCTTGGAGGGTAGTTGTTGGTAAAGAAAGGAACCACCCACCAAAGAAGGGGCCTACAATTGTTGCTAAAGACGCCGCGGATGTCACAAGACCGAAAACAAAAGTCCTGTCATCAGGGCTTGATACCTCGCTGATAAGTGCATTGAGAGCAGGGCCAAGGAGACCTCCTGAGATACCCGCGATTGCTGCAGCTAAGACAAGCACATTGTAGTCCTTAGCGAAACCGAGAATTAGGTAGAAGCCTGCGTTGATCACAGCTCCAAAAATAAGAACTGGTTTTCGACCCACCTTGTCGGAAAGCCCGCCAAGCAACAGCTCTCCGAAAAATATGAATACTCCGTAAGCGGACACAAATATACCAAATAGAGTTGCAGAATATCCTAGGGTGTCATAGAAGTAGTAAATGAACCCTGGTTCGATCATCATCCATGTGATTGAATTGATAAAGCTCATCAGAAGGATTATTCCGAAGGCAAAAAGCGGTTTTGGTAATTTATCTATAAAATTACTAGATGCTTTCTTTCTCTCGTGGGATTGAGTAGGGGTCTCGTGTATTGCCACCATGGTGAAAAGAGATCCTAACAGTCCAAGAATTCCACTGAGGATGAATGGGTAAAGTAGTCCATAACTGTCTAGGAGAACTCCTCCGATTGTTGGACCTATGATGATACCAAAGGAGATTCCTGCTGTGACGAATGCTATGTTTTTCGCTCGTTCTGATTCAGAAGTAATCTCGGAAACAAGGGAGATTGCCACTGGAAATGTTGAAGTTCCTACCAGTCCTTCTATTGATCTGAGAAAGAGGAACCAAGCGAAATTTGGAACGAAGATCATGAGGAGGTTAGTAATTCCAAAAATTGCTATCTGATAGATCAGAACTCGTTTCTTCCCAATCCTGTCTGCTACCTTCCCAATCAAGGGAGAGAAGAGCAGTCCAAATAGAGCGTATGTGCTTGCTGCTACTCCAAACTCGAATGTTCCTCCACCAAACCTTGTAAGGTACTCTGGCAGTATGGGGAAGATAATCGTCTGACCCGTTGCCACAAAGGAAACCACTGCAGATAAGAAGAAGACATCGAGACGGAGTTTACTCATGAATCTTATAACCCTCTCAAGATAAAAAGGGATGTGGTCTAGATAACTTAAATACCTATTTCAATAAATGAAGTCACCCACCGTACCCAAAATACTCAAGTCCTTCTTAAGGAAATGTGGATAATGCTAAGCCGAATTTGCGACCTCATTGATGAGATCGACGAGGGGTTTGTCGTGAACATCGTAGTTGGTCGCGAACTCGACGAATCTTGAACCTTCTATCCTCTCTGAAACTTTTCTAGTGGATTCTGCACCGTGGAGAGGATCTGTACCTGCACCAACAAGGACAATCGACAGTCCCTTTCCGTTCAGTTTATCGACATAGGGCCAGAGGTCGCCACCTTTCAGAGCTCTCAAACTCCACTTTAGTTTAAGGGGTGCCGTAAGGACAAGTCCTAGTTTATACTTATGGGCTTGGAACGGATCCTTCTTCTTATTGGCGATCATCGGGACGACGACAATTTTAACGATTGGAAGCAGGAACAATTTCCATGTCCAATTGTAGACCACTGGAAGCATGATTTTGAAGGGAGTGGGGACATGAAACTCCGTGTATGGTGAGACTAATATTGAATGTTTTGGTGTGATCAGATCCTCGGAGAGTGCCCTTACGATTGTGTTTGTACCGTTAGAACTCCCGACAATTATGTAGTCCTCATCCCCGACAAGTTTGTCCAGAACGATCTTCAACTCATCTACGAAACTTCTCTCGGTGATCTTTTTTGGGTCATCCATTCTTGATGTACGCTTCTCTCGGGACTCGATATAGGTGATTTTGTAGCCCTCGTTCATCATAATGATCAGGAACTTGTACCATGACATCACCAAGGTGAACAATCCTGGTACCAACACGACGTGAGCCTTTGGATTCTCGGGAGTAAAGATTCCGCATCTCAGCTCTACACCTTCTTCAACCTCAACATAAGTAATCTCAAACTCTTCAGGTAAGCTGACGTCTGTATTCAAGGTCATCAAATAGTCGGTAATCTTATCCAGTGGAAGGTCATCCTTCTTCATCTAATCAACATCCCAACCAAAGTTCAGACTATAAAGATTGTGAAGTGTTGGATAGTTCCATTCCTACATATCCATTCAATCAAATTTATATCCCTGTAGGATAAATCATACGTGTTTGTAATGGAAGTTGACAACTCGATGCTTTCCACAGTGAGGAAAGCCAAGGCATTGGAGGAAATTGGTTCGATAGAAGATGCCATTAATTCTTATATTGATGCCGCAGAGATTGCGGTGAATATGATTAAAGCGACGGGTAATGAGAATCGTAGAGAGTGGTTAAAGAAGCTAGCGAATGACATAATTGCCCATGTGAAGTTCCTTCGGGAAAAGAAGAGCAAACCAGCTTCCACAGAAGTCCTACCACCGAGTGAGGAGAAGGGCACAAAAACCAGGTCTGAGCTCAGTTACATGATGCTGGTCAGCAAGTCTGGAACTCAACTTATGGGACACTCATTCAATACTGAAGAGGGTAGCAATATCGCCAAGAACGACATCCTCTTCTCCAGCGCGATCACAGCCATTGGTAGTATCTTCAATGAGACCGTCCAGAAATCGATTGAGGAGATCAGGCTTGAAGATATGTGGCTCCACTTCCTCAAGCGTGATGAGTTCATCTCAATCATCTTCACCGAGAATGTTAGCGAGAAGACGGTGAAAGCACACCATAAGGCTGTTAAGTACCTCGAGGAGCACTATGGGGATGATATTCAGGCGGGGATCAAACAAGGAGTCCAGCTCAATGTCGATGCGGAATTGGCCCACACGATAAATCAAATCTTCGAAATCTGAATCTACGCCTAATTTTTAATAGCACTACACTGTCCATTCTTTAAGGAGAGAAACATGAAATTCGATCAATTGGGTCTGGACGATAGACTGGTCAAATCCCTGAACGAGAAATTTGGCTACTACAGTCCTACAGAAATACAGAAGAAAGCGGTTCCCGCAATTATCAAGGGTAAGCATGTCCTCGGTATCGCACCATCCGGTACTGGGAAGACTATAGCTTACCTGGCTCCAGTTATACACAATATAGTCCGCAAACCAGTTGAGCACAATAACCCTCTTGCCCTTATTCTCTCCCCAACCCGCGAGCTGGCCCGACAGATCGAAGGTGAGGCTGAGAAGCTGGGTGAATTTGTCGCCCTGAATTCCGTTGGGATAATCTCACATCGACCCTTCAACAAAATACAGGCAAAGATGAAGGAGCCAGTTGACATTATCATCGCTACTCCACTTAAGCTTAAGGAGTACATAGAGAAGGGACTGGTTGACCTTAGTAAGATCCAGCACTTCGTACTCGATGAGTGTGACCGCTTACTCGAAATGGGCTTCTATGACGATATAATGGAAATTTACGACATCTTCAAGAAGAACAAGGAGTGTAAGACCCACCTTTTCTCTGCAACTCTTCCCAAGGACATGGAGAAGCTTGCAAACAACATGATGAAGAATCCCAATAAGATCGAGATAGCTCGGTTGAAGACTTCGAACCGGTTGAAGCAGAACATCTTCGAGGTTACTCAAGGTGAGAAGCTGGATGTACTTGCTGATCTACTTCGGGACCCCTCGATCACCTCTGCAATAGTCTTCTGTCGGACCAAGGATGCAGTAAGGGTCGTTGCCAACCATCTTCTCAAGGAGGGACTTGAGCTAGAGGAGATCCATGGTGGTCTCACAGATAAACAGAGGATGAAAGCCTTGATAAACTTTGATCACGGTATTGTACAGGTTCTAGTCGCTTCTGATCTTATTTCCAGAGGAATAAATATTCCCGAGGTATCCCATGTCATCAACTTTGACCTACCCAACGTGATTGAGGATTATGTGCACCGGGTTGGAAGGACGGCAAGAGCTGGAAGACCAGGAACCGCTTGGACTCTGGTTACCCCCGAAGATTTCCACAATGTTACGAAATATGAAAAACTAATAGGAACTAAATTCCACCGTTCGAGGAAACTCCCTGACCATCTTAGAGTGTCTAACTACGAGCTTAAGAAGAAGAAGAAAAAAGCCGACGCAAGGGTTCAGAGGGAGAAGGAACGTAAACAGAAGTTGGACGAGAGAAGAAAGAAGAGGACTTTCAACCCTGGATGGAACTACAGAAAAGAGAAGAAACCTCCAACAAACCGTAAGAGAAGACGTTAGGTCTCAATCGATTTATATAGGACTAGATTGTCTCCTTCTTTGATGACGAGATCCTCCCGTGGTCTACTAATAATCTCCCCATCTCTGTCAAGAAGAAGAAGCTTGTATCCGTCCTTCTTCAATCTCTGAACTTTCCTACCAATCAGATGGTCGTTAGTCCGGACGATATGCTCGAACACTTGGTGTTCCTCTGTGATGAACGATGGACACTGTTGAATTTTCGCCAGAAAAATCAAGATCATTGCCCGGGCTGTAAGCATCCTTGGAGAGAAGACTCTATCCACCTTGACCTTCTTGAATATCTCGTGCTCTACCGGGCTTTTGACGTATTGAAATATTACCGGAGAGACTCGGCTCTTACGAATCGAAAGTGAGAGATTCAGAGACTGCAATGCCTCCTCGAACATATTTATCACCAAATCCTTATTGCTCAAATTCTCTTCTATCTGGGGTATTGGATCGGCCTTTTCGATAAGAATTGAGTTGTATCCAAACTCCTCTGCAAGTCGATGCTCATCCTCAGAAAAGGTCAGGATATCTATTTCCTGATTCTCGATGGTGATATGACCGATGATATGGTGAATCTCACGGGAAAAACCACCTATGAATATCTTATCATAAACCTCCCTTTTTTCCCTCATATCTCCAATCATCGAGCGGTCAAATTCTTCTTGCGGTATTGCATAGAGTATTTGATTTAGGCTGCTCCTTTCACTCCATACCTCTACATCTTCCAGATTTGATCCAACCCTAGCTGCAGGGAAATACTTTGAACAGTATCTTGATAAATCCATTTCCTTCTCCATGAGAACCATCCTGAACCTACTCCCTGCGACATCTTGGTGTGGAAGGAGGAACATCTCTCTTTTGCCTGATAAGAAATTTATGAACGAAGCTATTAGACTCTCATTGTGATATGTTCTGGTTATCCCTAGCATCCTGGCAAGTTCTTGGGTAATCTCTGACGAGGTTTTCGAGTATATGGGAACAGCCTTGTTCATCTCTCGAATAGTCAGAACCAGCTTGATTGTGAGGTTTTCATCAGGAATGAAGGTATAGACAACAGCTGCCTGCTCTATATCCAATATTTCCAAATCCTTGGAAAAGACATCGAGAAGGAGGTATGCCTCAAACCCTTTCTTTCTGGCCAAGATGACCTTCTCCTCCTCAAAATCCAAGACAACGACATTGAAGAATCTGTCCTTGAGATATGCAGCTATGTAACTTGCAACTGGTGTGAAACCGTAGATAACAACATGATTTTCAGTGGATAACTTGCTTGAAGGAAGAAATACAATATCTGCGGATCTGGTGACGATCTTTTCAGCAAATGCTTGGGTGATATAAGCTAAGGTCGAGATTCCAACAGTAATTAGTAGGATTACAATAACCTGCGTTACTGGATGCGATGGAGTTATATCTCCGAAACCGACTGTGGAAAGAGTCACGACAACGAAGTATACTGCCTCAAGAGGGGTTTTTCCCTCCAAGACAATAAATGCCCATATTGCAGCGAGGTAGCTTAGCAGGGATAATATTAGTAGACCTCGGAATAGCCGTCGATTGGAGATGGTCTCCATTAGGAGAGATTCTCTATTGTCGTGTTTTAAATCATTGTTTTCGAGTAATTATTTCCATGTTGTTTCCTTGATTATTTTCTTGTTTGATATCCTGATTGATTGTGGATACTTGGTGGTTAATCTTGTGCATTACATCTCCGTGGTCTGTATAAGTTTAAGAGTGTACATTTTCAGACGTTGATAATCCCAATGGTGGTTTAGCATGATTGACTGGACGAATTTCCTTCTTGAAGACAGTGAGATATTCTTCAATAGGAGTGGATTGTTCTATGCGACAATTATCAACTTCGGCCTTGCATTTATCCCGATGTACCTAATGCTTCGTCTGCAGGGGATTAAATCTGAGAATAAAACTATCAACCACATTACCAACTCTGTCATTGGGATGAATTTTGCCATAGCATTACGGTTTCTCATTACTGGAATAGACACATTCATCCTGTACATTAGTTATGGAAAAAAGAACCTGCTTGCAGCTTGGGAGTATATTCCTTGGTTCTTAATCTTCATCACTTCCACCAAGCAGGTTTCTACTCTAATTAGAGTGCCCAAGATCCGGGAATGGAGGATTGATCGCATCACTAAGATGATTTATGCCGTGTCTATTATCATGCTTCTAACAGCAGTTGTCAATATTTTACGACTCTCAAACCTGATACTGTTCACTGGTGTACTAACCACCATTATGGTGATGATCCCAGTTCTGATTCTTCTTCATCGTGAGAAAAATGACAATACCTCAATGATGATGAAGAGCAGATTGGATCTTACTCTTAAAGCCTGGTGGTTTATTGTCAGTCATGTCGTATCTTTATTTGTAATCCTCATCATCTCAGTGTTCTCTCCAGAACAAATCCTAACCAATCCCATTTATGCTATTTCCTATAACTTTATTCCCGGGATGTTCCTTGCTTTTTCTGCTGTTTTCTTTTATTGGTCTTTGATCCTTCCAGATCATATACGAAGAAAATATGGTCTAAATCCTCCCGAGGACATGCAATTCTAAGATCTTATCTTTGATTTCATTGAGTATATTGCAATGACGATTAACAGAACAGCCATGACTCCACCTAAGTAGTACAGGGCAGTGTAACTTGGATTCACAAAGATTTCAACATTGAGAGAAGCTATGATCTCGTTGTTTCTGATCCCAATGAGAACATCATACGTTCCAGGTCTGACAGTATCAGCCACACTAATTCCTACTCTCATTTCAGTCTCTCCACTAGGTGATAAATCAGCGCTGAAACTCTCACCTGTTCCAATACCATAGGTGA
>JALWRB010000166.1 GCA_027077875.1 Candidatus Heimdallarchaeota archaeon | reverse complement strand
AGATTATGGAATTGTGGGAAATTACCAAGGACATATTCTCTGACAGGAAAGAAGAGGTGGAAGAGATGTTTATCCCCACAATTCCAAAGGAGTACACCAACCATTGTATCTTGGAACATCTGATCCGCGGTTATGTCGAGTTTAAGGCACAGCGGTATGAGAAAGTAGACGAGATATTTGATCACATTCTACAGACAGATAAGCAGCATCCTCTTATGGGGTATGTCTACTTTTACAAAGCTGCTAAATGCATCAATGATGGGGAACAGATTTTGAGTTTCAATCTGCTCACCAAAGCTATTCCCTTCTTTGAGAAATACGACAACTCAATCTTCATGATGAAATTGTACAATAACATAGGACTCTTCCACCTCAGCCAGCGAGAGTATGAGAAAGCTAGTGAGTACTTCAATATGGGGCGGCAGTACAGTACAATGCATAAGGATAGCCCGTCATTTGCAAGTATCGTCTACAATCTGGGTTATACCCATAGAATGCTTCTGGATAACAAGCTCTCCGAGATGTACCTGAAGCAGGCAATCTCACTTTATCAGTCGTTAGGGGATATCAATCTATGTGGGTGGAGTCATACGAATTTAGGGATAATCTACGGTAATCAAGGGTACTTGGATAAGTCAGAGGACGAATTCAACAATGCTCTACAATGCTTTGAGAAGACAAACAACGAGCAATACGTAGGTAGGGCATACAATAACCTCGGATTGACATCGCTCAAACTCGGGAAACTGACACAAGCCAGAGAGAGGTTTGTTAAGGGATATCAGATCATGTCGAAGTACGAAGATCCACAAATTCCGAGGGTATTGTACAACCTCTACAATCTAGGGATTCAGTCGAAGAAATTCGACCCACTGGAGTACTTTGAGAAGCTTCAGAAATATTCTAAGGATGGATATGCTATGCTAGCACGGGCCAAGGAGCACTCAAAGACAGGACGGATCAGAGATACCGCTATAGCTTTGGGGATTCTTGAAGACATCGTCAAGAGCGACGAGTCCACGGAAGTCAAGGTTATTGCTCTCTTTGAACTCACAACTTTACTTGTCAACGAGTTCAAGGCGTCAGGTAATGTGGAGATCATCTTGGAGATACAAGACCTTATTTCAGAGCTGTATAATATCGCAAAGTTACAGAATTCCAAGTGGATCATGGTGCAGGCAGACCTCCTTCAGTCACAACTTGAGCTCCTCAAACAGAATGTAACTAGGTCAATGTCACTCCTCTCAAGGGCAAAGGAGACCTCTCAGCGATTTGGGTTCTCCTACCTTGAGCTGTTAATTACCCGCGAGCAGGACAGGATCGCAACCCTCGTATCCTCCGATAAATCTTCGCTGACCACGGTCGGGACGGAGAGCATCAACGAGGTCCTTAGCAGTATGCTCTTCCAGAACTACGAGAGGGTGATGGTTGATCACGAATCACCCATATTGTTCCAAATACTTCACCACGGTGTATCGGTCTTCAGTAAAGTCTTCGACGATTCTCTGGGCGTTCAGGAGGAGTTAATTGGTAGTTTCCTCACTGGGATAAACGATTTTCTCAATGAAATCCTGAAATCAGAGTATCCATTTGATATAATTCAACAAAAGAATCATACCATCCTCTTCAGGTCACTTGATGATTTTGGGTTCAGTTACGTCTTCAAAGGAAGCTCGTACTATGCCCAGAAAAAGTTGGATAAATTCCTCACGCGTGTTTCAGAAGACCGTGAGCTCATGGATGATTTCTACAACAATCTCTCGGTTGGACTGGTCACACGCGAGACGAACAAGAAGCTCTCATCGATGGTAGATGAGATCTTTATATTTCCTTGAGAAATTGAGTGACCGACGGAATGATCTCCCTCACCTTCACCAGAGTATCATAGTGTCCGTACCCCTCTAGCTCAAGAAGCACACAGTTAGGTATGACCTCCACTGCCCTCTTACAGCCCTCGTAAAATGGATCTTCTGTCCCCACGTAGAGGAATACAGGAGGATCGAAGAATGGGAGATCACCAGCGAAACCCACGAAGTCTAGCGATGCTTTTACATCAGCCTTGATGCTCTGAGGCTCGTTCTGTAACAAATTATTTCTTAGGGCGGAAGGGAGTTTTCCGTACATTTTCTCAAAATTTTCCACAACAGCTTCCATCCCCTCGTCCAGCAACCTGATTCTCTCTTCCATGTCATATTCAGGTGGAAGAGTATATGGTGACATACCCCCTATCACCGAGGCCATCACTCGATCAGGGTGGTACTTCATCATGGCGAAGACTATTCTACCGCCCCCAGAGAACCCCCACAGGATTGCTCGCTCGATACCCAATTCATCGAGGAGAGCCACGACATCAGAGCACTTCTCCCTCATCGAATACCTCTGAGGATCGGTGGGTTTGCTCGACTTACCGTAACCTCGCCTGTCGAAGACTATTGTCCCGTACTTGTCCAAGACCCGAGTATAACCTATCATTTTCCATGTAAGATGAGACCCCAGATATCCATGGATGAACACGATGACTGGACTACCCTGATTGAACTCGTAGTATATATTGATGTCATTATTAGAGATAAACGGCAATATGGAGATCACAATATTGCTCCTATTGAATTTTCCTATCCGTCCATACGAATAAATTTTAACTGAATCGTTAGCGAAAAATACCACCCAATCACAAATTGTGGAAGAAAATTATGACCTTTATTCAATGGTTAGGTAAGTTAGATTTAAAGCCACCTCATTTCTAAGAAAATTACAAAATGAAGGAAAAGAAAATTGAAAAAAATGATGAATTTTCTGAGGAAATAAAAGAAGCAAGGAAAAACCTTAAGGATTCAATCGTTGAAACCAAACATTCCATTGAATTAAATGGAGAGACATACAAGTATGTAGCTCGGGCGGGGAGGGTGGTCATGAAGAAAGAGAAGGACCAGAAACTTCTTGAGCCAGTATCCGAGATCTTCTTCATCTCCTACCATCTCGAAGGCGTTAAAGATCACAGCAAGCGTCCGATTACGTTCTCCTTCAACGGGGGACCAGGCTCATCATCTGTCTGGCTCCATATGGGGATGATAGGTCCGAAGAGGGTCATAGCGGAGAGGAAGGAGAAACCCGTCCCCCCACCCTACGAACTTGTAGACAACGAGTACTCTCTTCTCGACATCACCGATCTAGTCTTCATTGATCCCGTGGGAACTGGATATAGCCGTCCAGCACCTGGGGAGAAAGCAGAGCAGTTCCACACCTTCGAGAAAGACGTTGAGAGTGTGGGAGATTTCATACGTCTGTACACCTCGCGATTCGCCCGGTGGAAGTCACCGAAGTTCCTCATAGGGGAGAGTTACGGTACTACGAGGGCAGCAGGGCTGTCAGGATATCTACAGGACAGACACGGTATGTACCTCAACGGGATCATGCTTATCTCCTCCATCCTCAACTTTCAGACTGCGAGGTTCACCACAGGTAACGACTTACCGTACATCCTCTTTCTCCCGACCTATACAGCTACTGCATACTTCCACAAGAAACTACCTGACATGAGTCTAACCCTGAAGAAGATCCTGCAGGAAGTCGAGGATTTCGCCCTCAACGAGTATGCCAATGCATTGATGAAGGGCAATGCCCTAAGCTTCACCGAGGAGAATGCTATTGCGAAAAAACTACATCGCTACACTGGTCTTTCGGTAAAGTACATCAAGGACACGAACCTGAGGATCAACATCCATCGCTTCACCAAGGAGCTTATGCGGAGTGACGGGATGACCGTTGGTAGATTGGACTCACGATTTACTGGATACGACCGTGATTCAGTCGGAGAGCACTATGAGTACGACCCCTCTTACGCTGCAATCCAAGGCCCCTACACCGCTACTTTCAACGATTATGTGAGAGAGGAACTGAAATATGAAACCGACCTCACTTACGAGATCCTCGCTAACCTCTACGAGACTTGGAAGTACGACAAACAGATGAATGAATTTCTGGATGTAGGTGAGACGTTGAGGAGTGCTATGAGCAAGAACGCAGCGTTGAAGATATTCGTGGCCAACGGTAGGTTTGACCTAGCAACTCCATATTTCGCCACGGAGTACACCTTCAACCACATGTTCCTCAACCCGAATGTCAGACGGAATGTGACAATGAAGTACTACGACGCGGGTCACATGATGTACCTGAGGGTATACAGTCTCCACAAACTCAAGAAGGACTTGTTGAAATTCTATAGTATCGCTATAGAGTAGTTCATTGTACGTATCAATTCTTCGAGATTGATCCTATTCTGGAGGTAGATCTGGGTTGTCCAGCCTCACCCCTATCACCTTGCTGACTATCTCGTTCTCGGTCTCCGTCCTCACCACGAAACACTCCCCCTCGATGTGGAGACCTTTCCCGTGCTCCAAGTTACCCAGTATGGACAAAATAATATTCCTCCTGTCCCTAGGTTCGTCCCTAATCCGAGAAAGTGGAAAAACGACCATGTCCTCCCGGTGGATCAGTTCGAGCAATTCCTCTCTAAAGCCCTGAAGGTCATCTGGAAGATTCAGGATACTCGGATCGTAGGTCGGTGCTTCCTTGCTTCTATCAGTCTCTATAATGAGTTCCTCTTCCTCCTGAGTCAGATCGGAGAGGAGGGAATCGAGAATTGCTACGGATCTGGGAGAAGAGCCAATAGGTCTGTGAATTGATCTCACAGTACCTGCAACTAATGTGTAGGCTACTTGATGAAGCTGGGCCAGCATATCTGGATCCGAGGAGTGCCGTTGGAGGAGCATGTACCTGTGCACTAGCTCCAAGAACTGTCTGAATACATGGATGATGTCCTGAAACTCCTCTCCAGACCGGGGAATTTTCTCATTCATCACCTTGATCATGGAGAAGACGGCGTTGATCTCTGCAATGTTGATCTCCTCCTTCTTTCTCAGATTCACCAAGAGCTTCTGCAGGCTATTCATTCTACTGACCCCCCAGAAGGAAGTGGTACCTGACTAGGCCCTTCATCTTGATCTCGGCTTCCTCGGAGAATTCGACATAAAAAAGACCAGAGGGGCGGAACTTTAAGGGATTAGTAGAAGTACGCTCGACAAGACCCCTGTCAACTAAGGTTTCTATGTTCTTCCTCGGCTGAACATCCTCAATCTTAAGTTCGGAGATCTCCTCTTCTAGGACCTTCATGGCAACTTCCTCACCATCCGAAAGAGTGACTAGCATCGCCAGGACAAATGCCTCAGGATCTGTGAGGGTAGAAGGTAGGTTGATATTGGGAACAGCAGTTAGGTACCAGCTGCTGTCGCGGTATACCCGGAGCCTGAATCCTATTTTCGCCAACCGCTTGGAGACGATCACGACAAATGCAGTAAGTGCCTGCCGGGTGGTGAACACCTTGGAGAGGTTCTCCAGATCAATTCCTCTCGTGACCTTGATTATTCGCCCCTGCTTGTTTCGATTTATACGCTCGCTGAAGAGAAGTGGGGTGAGTTGCTCGACGACAGAATTGATCATATACCCCTTTATCCGTTGGCCGATAATTAAGGAATCGTATGCTCTCAGAACCACCGAAGTATGACGAATCTTTATTATAGGTTTGCGGGTTTGTTACTTAGCTGAGGGCAAATGGAGAATTGGGAATATGGACGTCTGTACAATTACTCGGGTGAAGAGTCAGAGGCTATCAAGTGGGACGAGCTGACTTACTTTCCACGACAGAAGTTTCTGCTCGAGAGCATGTACAAGTCCGTGGAGGATGAGATGCTTCCCGAGCTGGGGATGAGGATAGAACCCTTGGCCATCATCTCAGGACCTCCGAGGTCGGGGAAAAGTACACTGATCCGATCGTTTGCCAGCAGTCACGACCTCGACCTGTACATTGTGTCCTCCTCAAAAATCCTCACTGGTACATTCGCCGAGACTGCACAGCGGCTCGTGGACATGTTCCAGAGTATAAAAGAAAAGGACGGTCCACTCATTCTACATTTTGATGGTCTAGAGTTCATCGCCTGGGAGAGACTTGATCCCTCGGAAACCAGTGGGTTCAAGCGACTGGTTGCGGTCTTCCTCAACGAGCTGAAGGACTTACTCTCCACCGACAGTCGTGTGATCATCACCGCAGAAACGGAAATGCCAGAACTTGTGGATTCGGCAGTAAGGGCGAGAGCTATAAACATCAAAATCGAACTCTCTATCCCGGAGGTAAGGAGGAACATCTGGGAGGATATCTATGACAGGGTCAAAGAGTCTGTCCCCGGAACCTCGTGGGACATTGAATCCATCGTTGCTGCGACAGACGGGATCCAACTCGGACAGATCCACACAATGGTCATGTTGGGGATACAGGAATATGTGGCCAACCAAATGGACAGGTATTCTACGGACCTATTGCTCAAGCAGATGGACGATCTTGTAAGGTTCGACAAGGATTCACTGACATCCAACGACATAAACCTCAAGGAGCTTGGCAAACTACTCGATCCCTACTACAGGCAGGGTGGTTGAGGTTAGACACATTCTGAGATCTTTACACCTACGCAACTTTGGTATTCACAGAGATTTCGTCCTTGATGACATAAGCTCGATCAACCTCATCGTGGGTGCCAATGGGGTAGGGAAGACCACGATAGCAGATGCGCTCAGTCTTGTTCTCGGCGGAAAAAGCGACCGATTCCAGCACCTGAAGGACCTGAAGGAGTACATTGCTGAGGGGAGTGAGGTTGCTACAGTGGAGATTAGGTTGCGAAACCTCAAAGACTCGGATGGGAAATACCTCCTGTTCTCGACAG
>JALWRB010000165.1 GCA_027077875.1 Candidatus Heimdallarchaeota archaeon | reverse complement strand
GATCCTAGGTACTGGGCGGAGGCCCAGATCCTCAACAGGGTAGACGCCTTTTTCGAGGCGCAGAAGATGAAGAAGTGATAGTTATGGCAGACAAGGTATATGTCGCTGGAGTGGACGTGGGAAGCACCACCGCGAAGGCAGTAATACTGGATTCGGACCGAAACATAGTAGGTAAGTCACTGCAGGACGTCTCGCCACGAGTGGCCGAGGACGCCGAGACAGCCTTTGTGAAGGCGTGTCAGGACGCAGGCATCGACAGGGAGCAGGTGGCTCTTATCACGGGCACCGGCTACGGCAGGCTCAAGGTGAGGTTCGGGAGCCTTATCGTCACGGAGATCTCCTGCCACGCCAAGGGCTCGCAGTTCATCTACCCCAACACGAGGTTGACCCTCGACATCGGGGGACAGGATACTAAGGCCATCAGGCTCGGCCCCAACGGCGAGATCATCGACTTCAGTATGAACGACAAGTGCTCCGCGGGAACGGGGAGGTTCCTCGACGTCTGCGCAGACGCATTAGGGCACTCCGTGGCCGATCTCGGACCCATGTCAGAGAGGTCGAAGAGACCGACCAAGATCACCAGCACGTGCACGGTCTTCGCCGAGACGGAGGTCTCCAACCAGCTGGCCCGAGGGAGGAAGCCCGAGGACATCGTCAACGGACTCCACCACTCCATCGCAGAGCGGTCAATCTCCCTGATGCGCAGGGTAGGTATCGAGGACGAGATAACCTTTACCGGGGGCGTATCCCGCAACACAGGGCTGGTGCGTGCACTGGAGGAGAAGCTCGGACGCAAGATCAACGTCTCTCCTCTCTCGCAGTGGTTCGGTGCGATAGGTGGAGCTATCTTCGCCCTCGAGGAGCTGGAGAAGGGGAATGACCCCTCTTTCACACAGCTGGAGGTGAGCTCATGATCACCATCGGCATGGACATCGGGACGGGCTCCACCAAGGGCATAGTCCTAGAGGACAACCAGAAGATCATCGGCAGGGCGCTGATGCCGACCAAGGGAAGCCCCTCGGCCATGGCAACCAAGGTGCTCAACGAGTGCCTGAAGAACGCCAAGCTTGACATAAACGAGGTCGACTACGTCGCCTCCACCGGCTACGGGAGGTACATGATGGAGGAGCGCAAGATCCAGATCAGTGACCTGACAACGACAGGCAGGGGAGCGAAGTTCATCTACAGCGACTACAACCCCGAGCTGGTGCTGGACATCGGCACTCAGTCCTCCCGTGCACTGAGGATCGATGAGAGGGGGAAGGTCATCCAGTTCAAGATGAACGAGCGCTGCGCAGCCGGTAGCGGTAGATTCATCGAGAGGTGCTCCAAGTACCTCACCGTCCCGATGGAGAAGATATCCGATACCGCGCTGGCAGGTGAGAACCCACAGCGGATCTCCAGCGTATGCGCAGTCCTCTCCGAGACGGAGATCATCAACCACGTCTCCCTCGGCACCCCCGTGGAGGACATCCTCATGGGGGTCTTCGTCAGCATAGCGGACAGAGCAGGTACGCTGCTGAGGAGGCTGAAGATGGACGACGACGTGTACCTCGCCGGAGGGCTGGTGCACATGCCCGCTATGAAGAAGGCGCTGGAGTCCGTGCTTGACCACGGAGTACACAGCCACCCCGACGCCCACTACGCCGCTGCTATAGGAGCAGCAAGGCTGGGCTACCAGAGACTTATGAAACAGAGAGCAATTGCACAATAAAGGATAGAAACACTATGTCAGACGAGTACGTATTCAAAGAGAAGTTCAAACCAAGGCCTAGCGACGAATTCGATTTCGAGGAGATCATCTACGAGAAGGACCCCGACAAGTTCACCGCAAAGGTCACGATCAACCGACCACATGTCTACAACGCCTACAGCACCAAGACCCTGAGGGAGATGTCAGAGGCATTCCTCGACGCCTCATGGGATGACGGTGTGGGTGTGGTCATCCTCACCGGTGCCGGTGACAAGGCATTCTGCACCGGAGGTGATGTGAAGGAGTACCAGAGCATCTTCACGCAGAAACCCCGTGACTACTACAAGTGGATGGCACTCTTCGTCGAGGCCCACGACCGTTTCAGGAACATGGGTAAGCCCACGATCGCCCGCATCAACGGCATTGTCGCCGGAGGGGGTAACGAGTGGAACATGGCCTGCGACCTCGCGATCGCCGCCGAGCATGCAACCATCAGGCAGGTGGGCACAAGGGTAGGCTCAGTCGCAGCGGGAGGAGCTACACAGTGGCTGCCCATCCTCGTGGGCGACAGAAGAGCAAGGGAGATCCTCTTCCTCAACGAGCCCATCCCCGCGGACAAGGCACTGGACTGGGGGCTGGTCAACCAGGTCGTTCCCTACGACCAGCTGGACGAGGCGGTGGACAAGATGGCCGCCAAGCTGGTGGACAAGTTCGCAGAGTGCGCCCGGTACACCAAGGAGCAGGTGAACTTCTGGAAGAACTTCGCATGGAACCAGACGATCAACCACGCCAAGGAATGGCTAACCCTTCACTACGCCAGCTGGGAACCATACGAGGGCATGACGGCTTTCGTGGAGAAGCGTCAGCCGAGGTACCGCGAACTCCGAGAGATAGCCCGGGACGGCGGCTCCTCCGAGTTCATGTGGGGACCCCCAGCAAAGACCTGCGGTAAATGCGGAACCAAGGGCATACCGAAGAACTTCAGCCACTGCGGGCTATGCGGCGCAGAGCTCTGAGATGAGGGCGATGAAGCTCACCAGTATTGGGAAGGTGGGGGAGCTCGTCCCCGACGGTAGTACCGTCGCCATCGGAGGGGTTCACTCGCACAACGTTCCTATGTCCGCAGTCAGGCAGCTCATCAGGGCAGGGATCAAGGACTTGACACTCATCGGCTCAATCTCCTCGGGACTACCGATCGACATGCTCGTCGGAGCCGGGGCAGCCAAGAGGGTGCTCGCCCCCTACGTGGGAATGGAGATGTGGGGTCTCGCGCCCATGTACAGGGCCGCAGTTCAGTCGAAGAAGATCGATGCACCCGATGTCTGCGAGGCATTCCCCATCTACTCGCTGAGAGCGGCGGCCAACGGATTGCTCTTCCACCCCTTCCCCGAAAGGGTACATGAGCACTCCAGCGTCCCCAGCCAGTCCGATCTGTACCGCAAGGTCACCGACCCCTTCACGGGCAAGGAGGTCTACGCAGTGGCAGCGATCACCCCGGATGTCGCTCTCATCCACGTGCAGAAGGCGACGAAGGACGGTGACTGTGTGCACCTCGGCTCGGTTGTGACCGACCGCCTGATGGCCGAGGCAGCGAAGACCACGATCGTCACCTGCGACGAGCTGGTAGACGCGGTGGACAGGGACATGGTGACCGTGCCCTCGTTCATGGTCGACTACGTCATACCCCTGAGGGGAGCGGCGTACCCGACGAGCTCCCACGGACTCTACAGATACAACGAGGGTGAAATCCTGCACTACCTGAAGTCCTGCAAGTCCTCGTTCGATGAGTACATCAGCAACCTAGGGGACTCGGAGGAGGAGTACCTAGGTGACAAGGAGCTCGTGCAGGAGCTCAGTGGAGAGCCCAACACGGGTGGCTACACGATGAGCGAGCTGGTGGCCTGCGTCTTCAGCCGGGACATCAGGGACGGAGAGGTCGGAATCTGTGGGGCAGTGGCGGACATCCCCATGGCGGCAATGAGGCTTGCTGAGCGGACGCACGCACCTAACATGCGCTGGATCTCAGGGGGCTCAGGATACGTCAGTCCCCGGGGGAGGCTCTACCCCTCATCAACAGATTTCGAGATGTCAGTAGGGTCCAACGCCCGCCTCTCCATGGACGAGGTGATCGCCATAGAGATGACCAAGATAGATTTCTTCTTCGCAGGTGGTCTGCAGATCGACGAGAGGGGGAGCACCAACCTCGGTGGCATACCCACTGACGAAGGCTGGAAGCTCAGGGGACCGGGCAGCGTAGGGCTACCATTCCTCCCGCGCGCCGGCAGGAGCTATCTGTACACCCTGAACCATACGGACAGGACGCTCGTCAAGCAGGTCTCCTACACCAGCGGTCCCGGGCACTTCTATGAGGACGGAGGGCCCACCATGCTGGTCACCAACCTCTGTGTGTTCAGGTGGAACGACGGCTGGGAGCTCTCATCCCTGCACCCCGGGGTGACGACCGAGCAGGTCAAGGAGGTAACCGGCTTCGACTTCAAGGTGCCTGAATCTGTGCCCACGACGGAGGAACCTACCGAGCAGGAACTCTCAATCCTCCGGGAAATCGACGTACTGGGGGTCCTGAGATGAGCACCACTGCCGTGAACGCAACCGGGAGGTCGTCGCCATGAGGTACGTCCTTGTCATCGGTGCAGGAGGTGGAATCGGGAAGGGAACTATCGGTGTGCTACTCAAGCATGGGTTCTCTCCCCTCGCTGCCGACGTCGTTCTCCCAGAGCTGATGAGCGTCCCGATGTTCGAGGTGGACGTCTGCAGCCCCGAGTCCATTGACTCCCTCTTCTCAAAGATCGAGGGTCAGGGGATCGAGCTCACGGGCGTGGTGAACCTCTCGGGAATCATCAGGGATCGCACGCTCCTCAAGATGGAGAAGGAGCAGTGGGACAAGGTCATCGACGTAAATCTCACCGGCAGCTTCAACGTCGTCAAGCGGGCAGCCATCCACATGAAGCGGAACACCGAGAACACAGACTCTGAGGTCACGGGCGGGAGCATGGTCTTCGTCGGGTCGACCGCTGCCCTCAACGGAAACTTCGGGCAGGTCAACTACGCCGCCTCCAAGGCAGGCATACAGGGACTTGTCCGCAGTGCAGCCCGCGAGCTTGGCCGCTACGGGATCAGGGTGAACTGCGTGATCCCCGGATTCATCGACACCAAGATGACACAGAGCATACCCGAGGAGAGGGTGGAGGCACTGAAGAGGACTATACCCCTGCGACGGGCGGGGAGCCCCGAAGAGGTAGGGAATCTCATCGAGTTCCTCATCAGTGACCGCTCCTCCTACATCACAGGTGCGTCCATCCTCGTGGACGGCGGAATGCGAATGTGAATCACTAACGAGGGAAGGTCTAAATCGCAGTACTTGTTCCCAAAAATCTTGTTCGAATCCGTAGGTTTCAGCCGTTTATTCTGCTGATTGCGTATAACTGCGGTTATGCGAAAAATATTTACTCTCCCGTCTTGCACTTTGTTGAAATTTCCCCAAAATCCTTATATAAATCTGGTTTATGTCATCTTAAAGAGGGAGGGTAAAATAGGCCCTCTCCCTAGAGGGTGAAAAATGAGTACACTATTATTCCTTGATACTCGTGGGATTAAAAAGTACGTTGACAAGAGGACGTATCTTTACGAGCTCAGAGCATCATCACGGAAACTTAAGAAAGCAATGGAGGCAACAGCAAAGGAGATAGTTCAAAATTTCCCTGGTACGAATCGCATCTTCGTCGGGGGAGGAAATGCATTTTTCAAGAGTGACCACGTATTCTCCAACAGCGATTTTGACAAGATTAGGAGCTGGTTCTTCAGGTGCCTTGATCTACCAGCGACGAGTGTGTCACCGAGTTTGAGCATCCAAGCAGGTGTGAACCAGAACTTGAATGCTATCCGAACGGAGCTTAGCAAGCGCAAACGGGAGTTTCACGATCTGTCCCCGTCAGCTCTGCCCAATACCAAGGAGGCATGCTCCAGTTGTATGGAGTATAAAGGCACTGATATGGTTATCTACGACGGTGAAGAGGATGACAAGATTCTCTGCGAATACTGCATGAGCCTCCGAAAGCATGGTAAAGAGATGTACCACAAGATGCTGAAAGAACAGATTCACAAGAACAAGATTGATGTCAACCTCGGAGACCTCCTTAATTTCCAATTGGAGTTCATAGCTGGAAACTCACCTGGTGAGTCCGGTGCCGAGAAGAAACGGCTCTCTGTGGTCATGATCGACGGAAATCTGTTCGGTGAGTTCTTCTCAACGATTGAAAAAGGATCCGAGCTGGGCAAGATCAGCGAACAGATAGATAAAGAGATGAATCGGATCTTCGATGACGAACTGGCAATAATCGAAAAGAGAGATAAGCTTGATGGTCTCCGGATGAGGATGGGGAAGATCTACATCGGGGGTGATGACATGAAACTAATCATGCCCGCGAGGATAGCAATCCCATTCGCTTACAATGTCCTGAGTAAGTTTACTGAATGGTCGAAGAAGAGTCTAGGAAAAGAGCTGCACCTCTCCGCAGGAATCTTCGTGACAAAGCCAAAGATAAAATTGGATTCGATGTTTGAGATGAGTAATTTCCTCCTGAAACAGGCCAAGGAGATACATCACTCCTCTAAGGGTAGTATTGATTTCCATCTTTCGCACTCCCAGCTACTTCCTAGGACGCTTTCGACTTATAGAAAGCAGAGGGGTCGTGAAGGGGTCTACACGCAGGGAGTTAATATTGGAGATCGTCTATGGAGCTTGCTCATCAATCGTATCCCTGAAATATCGTCATATGATGGAGACATTGGGAAGGAGATCAAGTCCAAGTACCTGCAGCCTTGGCGAAGAGTGAACCAGAAACTCATTGACACGAAATCAATTGCTGAAACTCTGCTCTATACCAGTTATATGTTTAAGAGACATATGGGCATGAATCATCCAACGGTCAACGGGTACAGAATCGCCTTAGAACTCCTAAGTATTGGCGAGATGAATTATCTCGAAAGGGCAATCGAGTTGATAAAAGTGAGGTTTGAGCTATGAAGACACTCGATGGAAAAGTAACCATTCGGTTCCCCAGCTCTTGGGGAATCTT
>JALWRB010000164.1 GCA_027077875.1 Candidatus Heimdallarchaeota archaeon | reverse complement strand
ACCAACTGGAGAATAGACTACCGAATAAAGTGGTGAAATATTGAGAGAATAGTGACGTTATACCAAAATATAACAGGGTGTCAGTCATTGTCTTGACTAAAAGACCTCTGTTCGAAAAAAAATACTGTGATTTACGATTATAAGTATATTCAGCTCTTCTTGTTGATCATAGTATCAGGCTGATCATAACTGTGCCCTATGATAGGATGGGGCTTGTATGCGTCGTCTATCAGCTTTATCTCATCTGCCTTTAACTCGACCTCAACGGCTTCAATCGCCTCTTCAAGGTGAGTCATCTTGGTCACTCCCACTATCGGTGACGTCACCCCGTCCCGTGAGAGTACCCAAGCAAGAGCTGTCTGAGCTACAGAGATGCCACGGTTGTTTGCAACCTCCTTAACTGCTGCGAGAACCTCGAAGTCGTTGTCTTTGAAGTACCGCTGTTTCAGATAAGGATCAGACTCTACTCGTGCTCCCTTGGCATTGTCGGGAGAGTATTTTCCTGAGAGGAAGCCTCTACCGAGCGGTGACCATGGGATAATACCCATCCCTTCATCTTTGCAGTATGGGATGACCTCGCGTTCCTCCTCCCGGTAAATCGCGTTGTAGTGGTTCTGCATCGTAGCAAATTTCTCAAGACCCAATCGTTCTGCAGTAAATTGCAACTTCGCCAATTGCCATGCGTACATGGAACTTGCCCCGATATGCGAGGTGAGACCGTCGTCTATTAAAGAGTTAAGAGTTCTCATTAGAAACTCATTGTCGACAGAGTTGTCATATCTGTGAATCTGATAGAGATCGACGTAGTCCATGTTCAGTCGGTCGAGTGAGTTCCTGATCTCACGGACGATATGGTATCGGTTAAGCCCCTTCTGATTGACTCCATCCCCCATAGCAAATCTCACCTTTGTGGCAACAACGACATCGTCCCTTCTTCCAGACAAGAGCTCTCCTGTTATCTCTTCACTCCTCCCTCTGGAGTACACATTAGCGGTATCGAAGAAATTAATTCCTGCATCGATCGCTCTCTCCACCAGTGGTCGGGCATCCTCAAGTTCAAGATGCCATTTCTGGCTGTTCCCGAAGCTCATCATCCCGAGGCACAGCCTAGAGACCGTTATTCCTGTTTTTCCAAGTTTAGTATATCTCATAACTGATAAATTATTACTGGCAATATTAGTCTTTGCCGAGGGATAAAATACAATTGTAGATAGCTTAAACTAGGTCAAAATGGATCGCGAGATGGTAGCTGACTGTTGTGATTATTGATAACCGAGAAGAGCAACCTCGGGATCTGGTTTCAATGAGCTTTATTCTATTGGCATCCAGTGAAAATTAAATTTGGAAGACACATTTCCTCAAACTTTGTGAAGAAGAATAATATATAATTAATTTCCTAAAGAAACTTAATGGATATAGAAAAGATAGAGGGCATAGTTAAGGATTACCAGAATGATCCCGAGAGTGTCTACAACACTTGGTTCATAAATGATAAGACTCGGATGAAAGCCTTTGGAGCTATCAGAAGAGGAGTAATCAATGTTATAGATGACATAAAAAATGGGGAGTTTCCTAACGATTACAAAGGATCTAGCCTTGAAAATGTGATCAGTGCGATCACAGAGCAGAAGCAGGTATTCGAGGGT